>JADGOF010000213.1 GCA_017883105.1 Acidimicrobiales bacterium | reverse complement strand
AGGTGACCGTGCACCCCACCGAGGTTCATGATGCCTGGTGGATGCCGTGGGCCGATTTCGCCGCCCACGTCGACGGAACGGACCCGCTGTCCTCATGGGCCGCTCAGCAGGTGGAGCAGTTGAGCTCACTTGGCCCCGACCCGTTCGCCTGGGCCGCCGGCGACCTGACGTTGCTCCCAGCGGCGGCGTTGCCGTGACTTCGCAGTGGCAGATCCGCCGCGAGTCCGCCGCGTGACCCGGACGGTACCGGCATAGTGTCGGTTATGGCCCTGCACCGCGGTTCCGACCCGCATGAGTCCACCACCCGGAGTTCCAATCCGTTGATCACCGAGGCCAACCCCGCACTCGGGGAAAGCCTGATGTCGCCGAAGAGTCGCCTGGCGCAGGATCCGGTTCCGGCCGATGTCGCCTACCAGCTCATCCACGACGAGCTGCTGCTTCGGGCTGCGACGATGAGTTAGGACGGGTCGTTACCACGATTTGGGTCATCCGCCGATTCACGGCGCCCAGTCGTTTCGTAAGCCGATCTATCTCGTTCACAACGTCGGAGCGAAGACGCGGGTCCCCCACTTCATCGAGTCCATCGAGGACGATGAGAGTGGGGGTAGCGCTCCAAGAGGTCTTGAACCTCTTCGAGAGTGACCGACCTGCCGCCGCTATAGAAGTGGCAGTAGTCAACAAGGAAGCGCTCGAGACTGCGTTGTGCCCCACTCCGCCGCGTGGTCTTCGCCCCAGAGTCAGGCTCCTCATCAAAGGGATCACTGCCCTCGAGCCATGTCGCGTAGTGCCTCAGGTCGATCCTGAATGGCATTCGCGGGCTGTTAGTCGAGAAGCTCCCAGGCCTTATGTCAGTTAGCCTCAGTTAGCCTCGCCTAACCGCGTCGTCTCAGCTCATTGACTCGCTGAAGCATCGTGAGGTGTCCAGCCCTACCGAGCTCGTTGAGAAGCGCCTCAGCCCGTTCAGTCAGATCGGGATCGTCGAGATCAAGCGCGGCGGCGAGCACTGCCGGCGTGTTCTCGATGAGGTCATAGCGCGCGAAGTCACCCTCCCCCGAAGCCAACAACCCGGCGAGCACATCGAATGCGGCTCGCGGGTCATCCTTCGCCGCCTCGGCGATCTGCTCGCCGATCATCCCGCGACCATCAAAGCCGGGCACCCGGCTGGCGACGATCAGTCTCGGCATCCACCAGGACGGTTCAAACTGACCACAGCGCACCCACCAGTAGAAGCCGCTGAGTTCCGCGGACTCGGTTTGGTCACCGTCCACCGCCTTCGCACGCCAGTCCCATATGGCACAGGCGCGCGCGAGGAATCTGTTCGGGGCCTTGTCGTGAAGGAGCAGCCATCCGAGGCGACCCAGCACGCTTGAACGTGAGGCCACGTCGGCTCGAGCGAAGTAGCTGACGAGCAACGGGTCGTCGGACTCGATTTCCCCCCGGGCTGCGAGCAAGACGAGGTGGTCACCGAGAGACTCCGTTGCGGACCTGTCGTGCTGGTAGCCCACCTTCACCGGCTGATCCGTTGCGAGGCGCTCCAGCCACTGCGGAAGCCACGGTCGAAGTAGGTCGAGCAGGAACAAGGAAGGACTGTAGGCCGCGAGCACGGTGGACAACACGACGCTGGCGTAGTCGGGGTCGCCGTCGAACAATCGGGACAGCCGGTCGCGAGTCCAGCCCGGGTTGCTCCAAGCGAGGGAACTGAGCGCCTCGCCAAAAACCGCCGCGACCGTCAGGCTCGAATCCAGATCCGAGCCAAGCCGTCGATCAAGGACGTCCAAGATTGCCCCGTTGACCTCAGGCACTGAGGTGCCGCGTTCATCCTTCCCGCTGCTGAAGCGCGCCAGACGCGCCGCCGTACGCAACGCCGACGGTCGAACGGTGTTCATCGACAGAGTGAGCGGATCCATGTTCGCTCCGCCGTACTCAACTTCGTGCTCAGCCGTCGGATCGGAGTCCGAGGCCAGCGCGGACACAATCCGCACCACGTCGGGCCAAGCGTCCACGCCAATGACCGGTTTGGTCTCGCCACCAGCGGACAGCCCACCCTGGATCATCGACAACAGCGCTCTGTGCAGCGACGCAAGGTCGGTCCGGCTAGCGGCAGTCCCGTCAATCGCCACCACTGGCTGCACCTCAGCCAATGAGGCGCCCAGTCGGACTACCGGAGCCCACGGGAACACGATGCCGGAGTCTGCGACTGTCTGAAGCGCGTTGAACAACGAGGCGATGTAGCGAGAGTCCGTCTCGGCGAATAGACCAGCGGCCTCTGCATACTCGACAGGTCGAGACTTCACGTCTTCCACGAATGCGAAGGTGACGCCGACATAGCTAGGACTAGGGAAGGCGCTCTCGGTCGGTTCGCTCCACGAACGCAAGAACTCGACTACCCCCGGAATGCTCCACGAGGCGATCTCGTCCATCTCGGCCGGTGCCGTCTCCCCCGACCCTGAGCTCACATACCTGGGGAAACCAGCGTTCTCCCACGCGCCAAACTCCGCTTGTAGGTCTGCCAAACGCTCGGCCGCAGTGGCAGGTATGCCTGTGCCGATCGCGCTGAGGATTCGCATTTGCCAAGTCCGCCGGCGCTCGTCGACTGCGTCCTGCGGCACCTCAGCGCCCTGATACCGCCAGGCCAGCCACCCTCTGATCTCCTCGTCCGTAGCCGTTGGGCCCTCAAGCACCGAGCGCGTCCAAGTCGTTAGGACCTCCGGCGTCGCGAGTGGCAGAGCTCGGCGAGCGAACTCGGCGTACTCGTGGCGGTAGTTAGCCTCAAGGTACTGCTCATCTGTAAGGACATCGGCGGCAAGCGTCTGTGCGTCGCCCAGACCGAGCGCGATAGCGACGGTGATGGTGTGAATGCCAATGCGCCGCAGAAGGGGCTGACGGCTCGACATGAGCGGACCAATGACGTCGGTGGCCGGGAGGCCGTCTGTGAGCGCACGTGTTGACGCGTCCCTGATCGCGTCCACCAGGCCATTCCCGACCTCATCGAACTCGTGGTTCTGTTCGTGCGCGGGAATCGACGGACGCCATGCGTAACTCAGGTCGCTCTCGACTCCGTTCGCGTCGTCGCCGTCGGCTACTTCGAGGCTCCGCGCGAGGACCTGATATCGCTGGAGCCACCGCCGGAGTTCGCCGAGCCACTTGAGGCCAAGTGGTGCCATCGCGATGGACACCGCGGCAACGGTCTCGCCGTACGCGTAGTCCTCGAGGCCAGTGGTGACGCGATTTCGTCCGTAGCCAGCGCCGACAGCGTCCGTCGCCTCACGCGGGCCGAACGCGCAGGACGCGAGCTTCAGCGCATGCCCGCTCTTGCCATCGGCCATCAGCGCCTCAATGATCCGCGCAATCTCTTGTGGCGGCACGCGGCGACTGCGATCGCCCGTCAGATACTTGCCGACGAGCTTGCTGAGCTTGGCGGCGTTCTCGCCGTCGAGTCGCGCTGCGGCGGCAACGATCATTCGTCGGGCGAACGCGTCTTCCGTCTTCGCCATCCGAACGAGAATCGGCGTGACCTTTGACGGGACGTACTCGGCCATCCGCACTAGGTACTCACCCTCCGACCACCCCTTCGATCGGAGATATCCCTGGGCATCCTGGAACGGTGCGGGCACCTCGTTGAACGCGCCAATCTTGTCGAGCGGTTCGACCCAGAGCGGATTCTGCAACCCTTGGTAGAAGAGCCTGCGGTGCTGGTCATCGCCGAGCACGAGCAAGGCGTCCGCAACCTGATCCTTGGTGGGGGGCTCGTAACCTAGGTCGTCGTCGGCACGCACTACGACTCCCCCTTCTTTCGGTTGGCGACCGCCAATATCGCCTCAACAGCAGCGAGGCTCTTGAAGAATTGTTCGACCCGCGCTCGTAGGACGGTCTCGACCCTCTCGAAGTGCGCCCTCGCCGCTGAGTGAGGGGGAAGCGAGCGGACTGGTCGGTCAAGGTGGACATAGCCCATGAAGAACTCCTGCGTCCTAGCGAACGTAGCGATGTTGGGATGGGTCTCGTTGACAGCACCGGTGACCAGCGCACCTCGCACCTTGCGTGCGTTGCGGGAGCCTTCGACATCGGCGACGACATAGGCGGCTGCGGCGGCGACGAGTGCACTTGGAACATTTCGCGTCACGAGCGCCTTCGGTTGTTCAGGTTCCGCTGCGTCGTCGGCAATGGCGGCCGCAACAGCTGGCCGGCCCAGCTGATCGCCATACAGGTCCCAGACCCGTGAGATCTCGTGCCCAGCCGCAGACGTGTCCGAACGCGGCGGCAGTCCGCCGATCCCGAGAATGTGCGGCAGAGCGCCACAAATCTCACGAACACAGTGGGCAACGGTGACGAGCCTCGGCATCGACCACCTGGCAGGGTCCATCCCGTCAACGGCTAGCTCGTACAACCCGCCGATTGTCGGGTCCCGCTTGAGCAGAGCGTCGAGGAGTGATTGGCGCTCCAGTGTCCAGATGCCGTTCAGCGGAGGATTCGGCTCGCGCGGCTGTTGCGTCTCCGGCGATGGCGCACCCGGTGAGGACGCGGGCGAGTGGGGGTCTGTGCCCTCTTCGGTCACGCCGCCTTCTCTCCGATGTCACAACCCCAGAGCGGGGGCGGCTTGACCCCCTTAAAACCTCCGGGCATCGCATGTTCTCTCAGCCGGAATCCTGCCACGGCTTCGAAGCCGATCTGTTGCGTTCCAGCACATCGAGCGCGACGAGGGCCGCCACGCCCCTCGTGGGCGCGCGCAGCGAACGGCGGAGACTCGCACCGCACCAGCTCCACATCGCGGCAAATCCGGTCGATGCTGCAGGCCGGTCGGGGCTTGCTGGTCGGTCCGGGCGGGGGTACAAGTGATTCATGGATGCACGTCGGGACATGCTCGCGGGGCG
>JADGOF010000212.1 GCA_017883105.1 Acidimicrobiales bacterium | reverse complement strand
GGTCGAATCGTTGGTTCTAGCAACGCCGATCATGGACGCCTTCGTCGCGTCACACGTGGATCCCGTTACCGCAGGTGGACCTTGGAATCAGTCATCTAGAGCGGAACCGTGGGCCGGGCCGGGGCCGCCCGAGGGGACGCCGGACAGGGTGGGGGCGGCGGTCTACGCTGGCGCCGGGATGAACGCGGAACAGACGGCGACGAAGGTTGACCCCGAGGTCCTGCACCTCTCCGGCGTGGTCAAGCGACCCCTGGTGGACGGGGCTGGCGATCGCCTGGGCCGGGTCCAAGACCTCATCGTGCGCCTGGGGGACTCGCCCCATCCGCCGGTGGTCGGGCTGGTGGTGAACATCGGCGGCCGCGACCTGTTCGTGCCGATACGCAAGGTGGCCGCGTTCGAGCCGGGACGGGTGCTGTTCGACGGCCGCCGGGTCGACCTGCGCCGTTTCGAGCGCCGTGAGGGGGAGTTGCTGCTCGCCCGGGACCTCCTCGCCCGCCATGCCATCAACTTCGTGGGTGGCCGGATCATCCGTGCCAACGAGATCGAGCTGGCCAAGGTCAACGACACCTGGGAGGTGGTGGCCGTCGACCCCTCCAGCCGACCGCTCCTGCGGCGGCTCCTGCCCGGCCGACTGGGCCAGGGCACCAAGCCCGGCCTCATCGTGGACTGGGCCAGCATCGAGCCGTTCGTGGCCCACGTCCCGTCGTCCAAGTTGCGCATCCCCTACCGCAAACTGGCCAAGCTCCACCCGGCCAAGATCGCCGACCTGGTCGAGGCCGCCTCCCACGAGGAGGGCGAGGAGATCATCGAGGCCGTAGGCCAGGACCTCGAGCTCGAGGCCGACGTGTTCGAGGAGCTGGACAGCGAGCACCAGATGGAGTTCGTCCGGAGCCGCTCCGACGCCGAGGCGGCCCGCCTGCTGTCGTCCATGGCGCCCGACGACGCTGCCGACCTCATCGCCGAGGTCGACCAGGAGCGGCGACTGCCCATCCTCGGGCTCCTGCCCGAGCCCCAGCAACGCAAGGTCCGCTCGTTGCTCAGCTACCACCCCGAGACGGCCGGCGGGCTGATGAGCCCCGACTTCCTCTGCCTGGCCGCCGACACTCCGGTGGCCGCCGTGCTCGAGGCCGTGCGGGCCAGCAGCGCTCCGCCCGAGGCGCTCAACGTCGTCTTCGCCGCCGATCCCGACGGGCAGGTGGTCGGTTCGGTGTCCGTCGTCCGGCTGGTCCAAGCCGGCCCGGCGGTCACGCTCGGATCGGTGTGCCAGGAGGACCCGCTCCACCTCCACGTCGACTGGGACCTGGGCGAGATCGTTCGCAAGATGTCCGACTACAACCTCATCGTGGCACCCGTGCTCGACGAGGAGCACCGCACCATCCTGGGCGTGGTCACGGTCGACGACGTGCTCGAGCTGCTCCTGCCGACCGGGTTCCGGCGGGACTTCGGCCGGACGGCCTCGGAGGACTGAGATGGTCGCTCCATCGGGGACAGTCGGCGAGGCGGGGACGGTCCGTCGAGCGGACGTGGTCCGCCGAGAGCGAAAACCCGGTCCGAGGAGCGCCACCCGGCGCCCCCCCGGACACCCGTCCTAGGGTAGGCGCCGCCCAGTCCAGGTTCAGGCCGGTCGGAGTGGGCCGCTGCCCGCACGGGACCGGACCGGTCCCTTCCGCGTGCCGCGAGGGCGCGCCGTCCCGCCCGGTCGGGCCCTCAGCTCACAGGAGTACGTCAGCACTGCCGGCCGCCGGCCGCCGGCAGCACCAGCAAGAGCGCAAGCGCGTCGCCGCGACCGGCGCCCGTCAACGCAGTCAGGCGCTCCGGCGCCGAGAGGTACGTCATGGCCGAACATCCCGAGGAACAGCCCGAGGAGCACGAGTCCTCCGCGGTGCTCGACGCGGCCCACGTCGGGGACATCCACGGCGCATTCGGCACGATCAGGGAGCACGACCTCGACTCTCGGCGGTCGTGGACGGCCCGCCTGCTCACGCTGCTGGCGATCATGGGCCCGGGTCTCATCGTCATGGTCGGGGACAACGACGCCGGTGGGGTCGCCACCTACAGCCAGGCCGGCCAGGACTTCGGGCTGTCGCTCTTGTGGACCCTGCCCCTGCTGATCCCCGTCCTCGTGGTCAACCAGGAGATGGTGGTGCGGCTCGGCGCGGTGACCGGCGTCGGCCACGCCCGCCTGATCAACGAACGCTTCGGCAAGTTCTGGGGTGCCTTCTCGGTGGGGGACCTCTTCATCCTCAACTTCCTGACCATCGCCACCGAGTTCATCGGGGTCAGCCTGGCCCTCGAGTACTTCGGCATCAGCCAGTACGTCTCGGTGCCCGTCGCCGCGGTCACCCTGGTGGCCATGACCGCCTCGGGGAGCTTCCGCCGGTGGGAACGGTTCATGTTCGTGTTCATCGTGGTCAACTTCCTGGTCATCCCGCTGGCCTTCCTCAGCCACCCGTCGCCCGGACCGTTCTTCCACGGCCTCGCCATCCCAGGGGTCCACGGCGGCTTCAACTCGACGTCGGTCCTATTGATCATCGCCATCGTGGGCACCACGGTGGCCCCGTGGCAGCTGTTCTTCCAGCAGTCGAACATCGTGGACAAGCGGATCACGCCCCGATGGATCAACTACGAGCGGGCCGACACGGTGCTCGGCTCGCTGATCACGGTGTTCGCCGCCGCGCTGCTGATGGCGGTGGTGGCCTCCGCCTTCCAGGGCACGCCGTTGGTCGGCCACTTCACCAACGCGGGCGGGGTGGCCAGCGGCCTCCAGCACCAGGTGGGGCGGGCGGCCGGCGCCATCTTCGCCATCATCCTGCTCAACGCCTCCATCATCGGCGCGGCGTCGGTGACCCTGGCCACCAGCTACGCCTTCGGCGACGCCTTCGGGGCCAAGCACTCGCTCCACCGGAGCTGGCGCGACGCCAAGTTCTTCTACGGCGCCTTCACCGCCATGGTGGTCCTGGCCGCCGGTATCGTGATCATCCCCGGCGCCCCGCTCGGCCTGATCACCACCGGCGTCCAGGCCCTGGCCGGCGTGCTCCTGCCCAGCGCCACGGTCTTCCTCCTGCTCCTGTGCAACGACAAGGAGGTCCTCGGGCCCTGGGTCAACCGGACCTGGCTGAACGTCCTGGCCAGCGTCATCGTCTCGGTCCTCCTGATCATGTCGCTGATCCTGATGGTCACGACGCTCTTCTCCTCGATCGACGTGACCACCCTGGCCGAGGTCCTGGGCATCCTGCTGGTGATCGTCTACCTGGTGGCCGGGGCCGTGATGCTCCGGAACCGGTCCGGGCGCCCCCCGGTGCCGGTCGTCCCCATGGAACGCCGTGCCACCTGGCGCATGCCCCCGCTCAACCTGCTGGAGCGGCCGACCTGGTCGCGCGGGCGCCTGATCGGCATGTACCTGCTGCGGATCTACCTGGTGGTGGCCGTCCTGCTCCTGTTGGTCAAGGCCATCGAGCTCGGCCTCCACCACTGACCGCGGTCCTGCCGCGCCGGCTCCAGTGGGGACCGGCCCGGGCCGGTGGTTTGCGCCGAAGGTCCTGCGTGCGGGAGTATCTGCCTTCCATGTCGACCAGTGCCCCCGCCGGGCAGGTCGGCATTGTCACCGGTGGGGCCCCGCATCCCTGCCCTCTGGCACGGTGGGCGCCGGGGTTTGGTATAGAACTACTCCGAACAGCGGTGGCGCCGGCGCCATCAGCCCACCGGGGGGAGTGAGACGAGGAATGTCGCGGCCGTCGAAGATTCGCGCCCAGCGCAAGGGGATCGGCGGCAACGGCCCGTTCGCCCGCCGTGACAGGATCATCCGGCAGGAGTTGGCCTCGCTTCCCTCGGAAGCACTGGTCATCGATATCGGGTCGGGAGTGTTGCGGCGCTTGGACCTGGCGGAGACACAGCGGTACTTCTCCACCGATATCCGGGCGCTTCCCAACGTGGATTTCGTGGCCGACGCCACCGCGCTGAGTCTGGCCTCGGACTGCGCTGACGCGGTACTCGTGCTCGAGGTGCTGGAGCACGTGCCCCGACCGGGGGAGCTGCTCGAGGAAGTGCGCCGGGTGTTGAAGCCGGGTGGGATCGTCATGGTCTCGGTTCCCTCCACCGTTCCTCGCCACGATGAGAACGACTACTGGCGCTTCACCGCTCAGGGGCTGTCGCAATTGTGCTCCGGCCTCTTCACAGAGGGCGAGGTGCACGTGCTCGGCGGAACCTTCGAGGCGCTTGCCTACGTCATCGGCTACTACATCGCGCTCGGCGCCCACCCGCTCCGGATCCCGGTTCGGCGGCTGCGTGACGCCCTCATGTCGATCGGCCATTGGCTCGACTGCCACAATAACTGGTCGTCGTCCACCAGCGGTCTCCACACCCTGGCCTTCGATGTGTTCTTCGTCGGGAAGGCCCGATCCGACGGAGATGCCGCCTGACCGGCGGACATGACCCTCTGACCCGGCGCCGAGTCTGAACGGTGTGTCAACCCCGGCCGGGAGAGGGTCCCCCAGACCGGGGTTTGCGCAAGAGCACCCGAGCGGGGGAGTATCTGACTTCTATGTGCGTGCTCGTCTCGGTTGTCCATGCCTAGTTTCGGGCTCAAACGAAACAAGGTCAAGGGCCCAGCCACCCCACCTCCGGTCCCCGAGCGCATCCTTCCCCGGCCCCCGGCACCCGGCGGCCTCCGGATTGCCTTTCTCGTCTACCGGGGCAATCCCCGCTGCGGCGGGCAGGGCGTCTACACCCGCCACCTCACCCGCGAACTGGTCGCCCTGGGCCATTCGGTCGAGGTGTTCGCCGGCCAGCCCTGGCCCGAGGTCGACGAGGGGGTGGGCTTCACCCCGGTCCCGAGCCTCGACCTCTATCGCGATCCCGACCCCTTCCGGGTCCCCCATCTGCGCGAGTTCACGAACTCC
>JADGOF010000211.1 GCA_017883105.1 Acidimicrobiales bacterium | reverse complement strand
TTGGTTGGATGTCTTGGCGACGCCCGACACCTACCACTCGGCAGGCATCAGGCGGGGGACCGCCACCTCAAACTTCCACGCTCAGCGGGACAACCTCGTCTTTCAGGTTGCGCCGGCAAGATGACGAGCACACTTCCAGATTTGATGTTCTGGCAGCCTATGGCGACGCTGCACAAAAAATGATCCGTCGGTTGACCAACTCCGATTACGGCCGAACCCTCCTGGTCGGGCAGCCAGGGAAAAGTGGGACATTGCCCAATATCCTCACCGAGCCTCGGTCGATCAATTCGAGGGTTTTCCAGACGGGAGTGACAATGGCCAAAGCAGTCAGATTCGATCAGTACGGTGCTACCGATGTCCTGCACATTGCCGACGTCGAGATCCCTCACCCATCCCCAGGTGAGTTCGTCGTGGCTGTCCGGGCAGCCAGCATCAATCCCGGGGAGGCGGCAATCCGGCACGGCTACAGGGGCGCAATGTTTCCGGCGACTTTTCCATCAGGCGAGGGCAGCGACCTCGCAGGCGTGGTGAACGAGACCGGCAAGGAGGTCGAGTCGTTCGCAGTAGGCGTCGAGGTGCTGGGCTGGCGCTAAGCCAGGCGATCGGAGGACCATGACAGAACTCGCACCTGATCCGGTGCGGAACGGTAGCGGACCTGACGGGGACACGGAGGACTTCATGGACTTCGATGGAGCACTCTGCATCGTCCCCGCGGTCTTCGCCTGGCTCGGAGCGGCCGTCCAGAGCCTCTCGGTGAGTACCACGACCCTCTTCGAGGCAGGCGTCAATCTCATTTCCTCGGACCTCTTTGCGCCCGGCCACGGGAGCCTCGCTCAAAATGTCTGACGGCTCGGCTAACCCTGGGGAAGCGCCATCGCCTGAATCGATCAGCGACCCTCGGGAGTCGCTTGGCCGGCTCTTCCGGGATCTGCGGTCATCCCCTGAAGGGCTGACGTCCCGTGAGGCAGCACGGCGTCTCGTGGCTTACGGGCCTAATCAACTGAGCTCTCGGGGCGGGCGCAAGTGGCCTGGTGAGCTGGCCGCCCAATTCACCCATCCCCTGGCTCTCCTCCTGGCCGCCGCCGCCGTCCTGGCGGCGATCAGTGGTTCGCCGGTCCTGGGTGCGGCGATTGTGGGGGTGATCGTGCTCAACGCGGTCTTCGCGTTCTTCCAGGAGCTGCACGCCGAGCACGCCGTGGAAGCCCTGGCGGCCTACCTTCCCTCCCGAGCCTCAGTATGGCGCGACGGCTCCCGCCAAGACGTTGACGCCGTGACCCTCGTGCCGGGCGACGTGTTGCTGGTGGAAGAGGGAGATCGGATCAGCGCGGACGGACGCCTGATCGACGGCTCACTTGAAGTCGATCTCTCCACCCTGACCGGGGAGTCCCAACCGGTCACCCGCACCACCGGCAAGAGCGACCCAAGCGTGCCATTGTTACAGGTGGAGGACATGGTCTTCAGCGGAAGCGCGTGCCTCGGCGGCGAGGGACGGGCGGCGGTGACCCGCACCGGGATGCACACCGAGATCGGTCGGATCGCTGCCTTGTCGGAGCGGGTTGGGCGTGACGCCAGCCCGCTCGAAGTTCAGGTCAAGAGGGTCGCCAAGCTGATCGCGGTCGTCGCCGTTGTCGCTGCGCTGGCGTTCATGCCTCTGGGCGTGCTCGCCGGACTGTCTCTGGCTGCCGCGGTGAGCTTCGCCATCGGGATGCTCGTGGCCAACGTGCCCGAAGGGCTGCTCCCCACGATCACCTTGGCCTTGGCAGTCGGTGTGCAGGATCTGGCCCGGCGCGGCGCGGTGGTCAAGCGCCTCTCGGCAGTGGAAACCCTCGGATCGACCACGGTCATCTGCACGGACAAGACCGGGACCCTGACCCAGAACCGGATGGAGGTGGCCGGGATGTGGACCGCCGCTGGCTCTGGCACGGCCTCTGACGACGGACGGCTCTCGTGGCCGGAATTCGGGACGGACGATGCCGGGGCGCTGGCCCGTACGTTGGCCGCTACTGCGGCCCGGTGCTGCACGGCAGAGGTGACGCCCACGGGCGTAAGCGGCGATCCCACCGAAGTCGCCCTGATGCAGCTGGCCGCTTCGTTCGACGCACCGGCTGGCCACGGAGACCGCACGGCGCTGTTCCGGTTCGATCCCCGCCTCCGGCTGATGACCACCATCGATACCGACCCCGACGGCGGTATTTGGGTGAACACCAAGGGAGCCCCCGAGGCAGTCCTCTCCCGAAGTACCCAGTTGGCCGACAGGTCCGATCAGACCCGTGCCTTCACCGCCGACGATCAGGAACTACTGAATCGGGTGATCGATGAGTATGCGAGTCGGGGGCTACGGGTGCTCGCCGTCGCCCGTCGTCCACTTCCCGACGGATCGCCTCCTCCCTCTACGCGGGAGGCCGCCGAGCGCGACCTGTGCCTTCTCGGTGTGGTCGCTCTTCTCGATCCGGCCCGGCCTGAGGCCGCCGACGCCATCGTCCGCGGCCATCGAGCCGGGATCCGCTTCCACGTGGTGACCGGCGACAACGGCAGCACCGCCGGGGAGATCGCCCGTCGGGTCGGGATCGGCACCGGACCCGACGGCATGGTGACCGTATCCGGTGACGCCCTCAATGCGATGAGCGAGCCCGATCTCGACCAGCTACTGACGTTGGGGCCCGAGATCGTCTTCGCCCGCAGCTCCCCCGAAGCCAAGCTCCGCATCGCCGATGCCCTACGTGCGTGCGGCGAGGTGGTGGCCATGACCGGTGACGGGGTCAACGACGCACCCGCCCTGCGCGCCACCGACATCGGTGTCGCCATGGGCCGCTCTGGCACCGAGGTGGCCCGGCAGGCCGCGACCATCGTCCTAACCGATGACAACATCGCTACCATCATCGACGCCGTGGAGGAGGGACGGCGTGTCTATGACAACGTGCGGAAGTTCATCCTCTACATCTTCACCCACGCGGTTCCCGAGGTCGCTCCCTTCTTGGTCTTCGCCCTCTCGGGTGGCGCCATCCCCCTACCTCTCACGGTCATGCAGCTCCTCGCCATCGACCTGGGTACCGACACGCTCCCTGCTCTCGCTCTCAGCCGGGAGCCTGCCGAGCCGGGCACGATGGATCGTCCGCCCCGCCCGAGGGGCGAAGGGGTCATCCGTCCCGCCCTTCTGGCTAGGGCGTGGGGGTTCTTGGGTGTCATCTCCGCCGTACTGGTACTGGCCGGCTTCTTCGTCGTTCTACACGCTGGTGGCTGGCACCTCCATGCCGCCACCGGCGTCGGCGCCCCGCTGCACCATGCCTACCAGCAGGCCACTACGGTCGCCTGGCTCGGCATCGTCGCCTGCCAGGTTGGCACCGCCTTCGCCGCCCGCACAGATCGGGTGTCGCTGTTCAGCATCGGAGTGACCACGAACCGTTTGCTGTTGGGTGGGATCGCCGCCGAACTCGTTCTCGCTGCCGCGTTGATCTACCTGCCGTTCCTTCACCGTGTCTTCGGGACCGCCGCGTTGTCGCCAACCCAGGTGGCCGTGGTCATTCCCTACCCGTTCGTCATCTGGGGCGCCGACGAGGTCAGGCGATGGGTGCAACGACACCGGGCCGTTCCACGCCAGGTCCGTAGTCCGATCGCCAGCAATTGACACACGGAACGGCCAGAGGAAAAGGTCCTCAGTGTCCTCATCCGCCCAGTCCTTGCGAGGGTGAACCCAACGGAGGAGGGATTCTGCTCCACACGGCAACTCCGTGATAGTTCTGAGGGAAGGGCGTCACGACACCCTGGTCATCGCCGGGCAAGGCGGCGTCCGCTCTCCGTGTCGATCGGCGTGTAGTTCATCTCGAAGTGGTGGTAGAGCGTGGACTCGTCCGCCTGGGATAGCTCCTCACCGTGCATCTCGATGTCGGGTGCAGTTCGGACCCGCTCCTTGGTCACCTGGACCTGAAGATCGTCGGGACCGATCTGAACGCCGCCCAGAGGCACGAAAGTCAGGTGACGACCGATGAAGCCCTCTTTGACGGTAGCGAACTGCGGCTCATCAGTTTCGACATCGACGTACACATCCTGCAGCTTGCCGATCTTCTCGCCGTCACAGTCGATGAGCGTCCTACCGTGCCATTCGGAGACGTTCCATCTGGCCTGACCCGCACTCTGGTCTTGACCCTGGTCGTAAATGTCAGTCATCTCAACCTCCCGGTCTTATGGTCCAGATTGCTAGTGGATGATCTCCCAGCAGGCTGAACGAAAGGGTCGCGCAAGAAGTGCAACGGTTCAAACCCATTGTCTACGGTGATCTTCTTCATCAGTAGAGCCGTTTGACCCTTCAGGAATCCTCACCCACCCGAGAAAAGTGCAGGTCCGGAGCCGGGTGACGGAACCCTGCTCGACAGACCTGCTCCCACCGGGCGTAGGGGGCATCCTCCTTGTTCACTCAGCGGTCTGGGGTATCCCGGATCGCCGTTTGGGTGGTCGCCGTCAGCGAACCAGCCCTTTTCCGGGTCTGTTCCTTGTCCTTCTTGGCTTGCCGGTTCTCTTTGAGCGACTCGCCGGACTTGTTGGAGGCGGCCTTGCGGGGAGACTTGTCGGTCATGTCAGCCCCCTTCCCTGCCGGGAGCGTACTCCCACACCTGTCGGAGCGGGCCGGTCGAAGTGTTGGCCGGTCAGGGGAATGCCTCGACCGCCGTGAGAGCGATGACCCTAGGGCTGAGGAAGGCAATCAAACGTTGTCAGCCGCTGAGGGCATCGCCGGAATGAGCCAGCCGTATGTCGTTGTCCATCGTGAGTAGATAGGGAGCGACGAGGTCCCCGTAATCTGCCTTTTGGGCTGCGGTCAGGTCCTTCCAGCCAGTAACCGAGCCACGGCACCGTGGTGCACCACACAGGCACACAGCCGGGAAGTAGTCGATGGTGAAGTTGCGCGTT
>JADGOF010000012.1 GCA_017883105.1 Acidimicrobiales bacterium | reverse complement strand
TGGTCTTCACTCCGGCCACGTCAGCGCCTCCCTGCGCGCTCTTGACCGGCATGGAACTTGAAGGTCCGGGTAGGGGCGAACTCTCCCAACTTGTGACCGACCATCGACTCGGTCACGTAGACCGGGATGTGCTTGCGGCCGTCGTGGACGGCGATCGTGTGACCGACCATGTCCGGGATGATCGTGGAGCGGCGGGACCACGTCTTGATGACCTTCTTGTCTCCGGCCGCGTTGAGGACATCCACCTTCTTGAGGAGGTGGTCGTCGACGAACGGACCTTTCTTCAGGCTGCGAGGCATAGTGTGACGTTCCCTCTTCCCTACCGCCGGGCACCGCGTGTGCGGCGCCTGCGGACGATCATCTTGTCGGATTCCTTGTTGCGGGACCGGGTGCGACCCTCCGGCTGGCCCCACGGGGACACCGGGTGACGTCCACCGGACGTCTTGCCCTCGCCGCCACCCAGCGGGTGGTCGACCGGGTTCATGGCCACGCCTCGAGTCTGGGGGCGCTTGCCCTTCCAGCGGTTGCGGCCGGCCTTACCGATCTTGATCAGCTCGGCTTCGGAGTTGCCCACCGTGCCGAGGGTGGCCCGGCAGTCAATGGACACCCGGCGCATCTCCGTCGACGGCAGGCGGAGGGTGGCGAACACGCCTTCCTTGGCCACCAGCTGCACGCTCATGCCCGCCCCGCGGGCCATCTTGCCGCCGCCACCGGGGCGCAGCTCGACATTGTGGATGACCGAGCCGACCGGGATGTAGCGAAGCGGCAGGGCGTTGCCCGGACGGATCTCCGCACCCTGGCCGGACTGCAGGCGGTCGCCCACCTGCACCTGGGACGGAGCGAGGATGTAGCGCTTCTCACCGTCGAGATAGTGGAGCAGGGCGATGCGGGCATTGCGGTTGGGGTCGTACTCGATAGCGGCAACCTTGGCCGGCACGCCGTCCTTCTCACGCTTGAAGTCGATGATCCGGTACTGCTGCTTGTGACCGCCGCCACGGTGGCGCGACGTCTTGCGGCCGTAGCTGTTGCGACCGCCGGTCGACGGCTTGGGGGCCAGTAGCGACTTCTCGGGCCGGCTCTTGGTGATCTCCGCGAAGTCCGAGACGGTCTGGAAGCGCCGGCCGGGGCTGGTGGGTTTGCGTGAACGCAGTGGCATGGTGAGGTCCCGGTCTCTCAGTTCTCGAAGAGGTCGATCGAGTCATCCTTGTGAAGGGTGACGATGGCCCGCTTGGTGTCAGGGCGGTGGCCGACGCCGCCGCCCTTCCGGTTGCGCTTGGTCTTGCCCTTGCGATTGAGGGTGTTGACGTTGGTAACGCGTACGCTGAACGCCTGCTCGACCGCGTGACGCACGTCGATCTTGGTGGCCGAAGGGTCGACCACGAACACGTAGACGTTCTCGTCCATCAGGGAGTACGACTTCTCCGACACCACCGGCCGGATCAGGACGTTATGGGGATCCCTCATGACTCGCTCCCGTCTTCCTCGGTGGTGGCTCCGCCGGTGTCGTCGGCCTGCTCGGCGACGACTGGGCCGACGTCGCCGGCATCCGCCGTGTTGCCGGGGAGGGTCTCGTCGGTGAAGATCACCCAGTCGTTCACCAGAATGTCGTAGGCGTTCAGTTCGCCCACCACCATCGTCTGGATCTCCGGAAGGTTGCCGAACGAGCGGTCGGCGTAGCCGTCCTCGGGCCCGAGGACCACCAGCACCCGACCGGAAACCCCGAGGGCGGCCAGGGCGGCGAGGCCCGCCTTGGTGCTGGGCAGGTCGAAGGACCAGCCGTCGATGAGGGCCACCCGGCCCTGGGAGGCCCGGTCCGACAGTGCGGAGCGGAGGGCCAACTGGATCATCTTCTTCGGGGTCTTCTGCGCATAGGAGCGGGGCTTCGGGCCCAGGGCCACGCCACCACCGATCCACATGGGCGAGCGGGTCGAACCGGCACGGGCCCGTCCGGTGCCCTTTTGGCGGAACGGCTTGGCGCCGCCACCGCGCACCTCGGCCCGGGTCTTCGTCGACTGGGTGCCGGAGCGGGCCGCGGCCAGCTGGGCGGTGACCACCTGGTGGAGCACGGCCAGATTGGGCTCGATGCCGAATATCGATGCGTCCAGCTCGACCTCGCCGAGCTCGGTGCCGTCGCTCGAGCGACGGGTCACGGTGCGCTTCTGGGGGGCGGGACGGAGGAATCGGCGGATCTCCGCCGGGCTGGCCGTCTCCAGATCGATGGTCTCGGTTGCGGTCCGGGCAGCGCTCATGATGCCTTGCCTCCCTTGACCAGAGGTGCCTTTACGGCGTCCCGGAGGACCACCATGCCGCCTCGCGGACCGGGGACCGCCCCTTTGACCAGGATCAGCTCCCGTTCCGGGTCGGCCTGGACGATCTCCAGATTGAGGGTGGTCACCTGCTGGCCACCCATCCGGCCGGCCATACGGGTCCCCTTGAACACCCGGGAGGGCGTGGCGCAGGCGCCGATCGACCCCGGGGCTCGGTGCGACTTGTGGTTGCCATGGGAGGCGCCCTGGCCCTTGAAGTTGTGGCGCTTCATGCCACCGGTGAAGCCCTTGCCCTTGGAAATGGCGATGGCGTCCACCAGCTCCCCCGCCTGCATCAGTTCGGCGGTCAGCTCCTGACCCACTTCGTACTCCGAGGCGTCGTCCAAGCGGAGCTCCACCAGGCGCCGCCCGGGATCCACCCCCGCCTTGTCGTAGTGGCCCTGCTCGGGCTTGGTCAGCGTCGAGGACCGACGGTGGCCCCAGGTGACCTGGAGGGCGGAGTAGCCCTCCTGCTCGGGCGTCTTGACCTGCACGATCCGGACCGGCGCCACGCGCAGCACCGTCACCGGTATCGCCCGGTGCTGGTCGTCCCAAATCTGGGTCATTCCCACTTTTTCGCCCACGATCGCCTTGCTGGCCACTGGAGCTTCTCCGTCTCGACTCTTCGTTCTCGTCGACGCCGGCCGGCGTCGATCGGTTCCTGTCTGCACGCACTGTCCTGCTGGTCCAGCCGCTGATTACCGCCCGGTGATGCCACCGGCTGGCACGCAGACGCTCCGCTCGGATGAACCCGAGCGGAGCGCTCGCCTGGTTTGGCCCGAGGTCCCCGCCGCAATCCGACGGGCGCTCGAACACGTCCTACTCACATGATGTGGCCTGCAATCGGGCCGACCGAAGACTATATACCTTCCCGCCCGCCTCGGAAAGCCGGTTGCGAGAGGGTCGGAAGCCCGGGGTCTAGACGGTCTGGATCTTGATCTCGATGTCCACGCCCGCCGGAAGGTCGAGTCGCTGGAGCGAGTCCACCGTCTTCGGGGTGTGCTCCACGATGTCGACCAGGCGCTTGTGCACCCGCATCTCGAAGTGCTCGCGGCTGTCCTTGTACTTGTGGGGCGAACGGATCACCGTGTAGCGGTGCTTCTCGGTGGGGAGTGGCACCGGGCCCAATACCTTGGCTTGGGTGCGCAGCACCGTCTGCACGATCTTCTCGGTCGACTGATCGAGAATCTCGTGATCGTAGGCCTTCAGGCGGATTCTGATCTTCTGGCGGGGGCCCTCTGCGGCCATGGGTACGGCGTCCTCTCGTTGTGTTCGCTAGAGCTTGACTATTCGAGGATCTTCGTGACCCGACCGGAGGCCACGGTGCGTCCACCCTCACGGATGGCGAACCGGAGACCCTCGACCATGGCGATCGGCTTGCCCAGCTCCACGGTCATGTCGGTGTTGTCACCGGGCATGACCATCTCCGTGCCCTCGGGAAGGGAGATGGTGCCGGTCACGTCGGTGGTCCGGAAATAGAACTGCGGGCGGTAGTTGGTGAAGAAGGGCTTGTGCCGGCCACCCTCGTCCTTGTTGAGCACGTAGACCGTGGCCTCGAACTTGGTGTGAGGTGTGATGGAACCGGGCTTGCACAGCACCTGGCCGCGCTCGACCTCTTCCTTCTTCGTTCCACGCAACAAGGCGCCGATGTTGTCGCCGGCCCGGCCCTCGTCGAGCAGCTTGCGGAACATCTCGATACCGGTAACCGTGGTCTTCTGGGTGTCACGCAGACCGACGATCTCCACTTCCTCGCCGACCTTGACGATGCCCTGCTCCACCTTTCCGGTCACCACGGTGCCGCGGCCGGTGATCGACATCACGTCTTCAATCGACATGAGGAACGGCTTCGCCACGTCACGCTCGGGCTCGGGAATGTAGGAGTCGACGGCTTCCATCAGCTCGGTGATCTTGCTTGTCCACTCGGGATCGCCCTCGAGGGCCTTCAGTGCGCTCACCCGCACGATGGGGGTGTCGTCGCCGGGGAACTCGTACTCGTTGAGAAGCTCACGGATCTCGAGCTCCACCAGTTCAAGCAGCTCCTCGTCGTCCACCGTGTCGGACTTGTTGAGGGCCACCACGATGTAGGGCACGCCGACCTGGCGGGCGAGCAGGACGTGCTCACGAGTCTGCGGCATGGGGCCGTCGGCGGCCGACACCACCAAAATGGCACCGTCCACCTGGGCGGCACCGGTGATCATGTTCTTGATGTAGTCGGCGTGGCCCGGCATGTCGACGTGGGCGTAGTGCCGGTTGGGCGTCTCGTACTCGACGTGGGCGATGGTGATGGTGATCCCGCGCTGCTTCTCTTCCGGCGCCTTGTCGATCTCGTCGAACGGCGTGAAGTTCGTTGTCGGGTCGCTATCGTGCAGCACCTTGGTGATGGCCGCGGTGAGCGTGGTCTTCCCGTGGTCGATGTGTCCCATCGTTCCCACGTTCACATGGGGCTTGGTGCGCTCAAACTTCTGCTTGGCCATGGCTGGGGTAATGCTCCCTGATCTCGGACGGTACCCCCTCGGGCCCGCCACGACGGCGGCGGTTGCCTCCGTCATTCCTCGTGTTTGGGTTGTAGTGCGTTGATGCGGTGCTGATGATTCTGTAGCTGTTCACGACTGCTGCACACCACCCAGGCGAACCCGGGCGGGATGCCGCCTATTCTCCGCGCGCCTTGGCGATGATCTCCTTGGCGATCGACTCAGGAACCTCGTTGTACGCGTGGAACTGCATCGAGTACGTAGCTCGGCCCTGAGTGCGCGAGCGCAGGTCGGTAGCGTAGCCGAACATATCGCTCAGCGGTACCTGCGCCCTCACGATGTGGCTGCTGCCCCGCTGTTCCATGCCCTCGACCTTGCCCCGGCGGGAGGAGAGGTCGCCGATCACGTCCCCCATGTACTCCTCGGGAGTAGTCACCTCGACGGCCATGACCGGCTCGAGAAGGACCGGATCGGCCAGATTGGCCGCCTTCTTGATAGCCATGGAACCGGCGATCTTGAAGGCCATCTCGGACGAGTCCACGTCGTGATAGGAGCCGTAGGTGAGGGTCACCTTGATGTCGACAGTGGGGTACCCTGCCAACACTCCCGAGGTGATCGACTCTTGAATACCGTGGTCGATCGAAGGGATGTACTCCTTCGGGATGACCCCACCGGTGATCTTGTCCACGAACTCGTAGCCTCCGCCCGGGCCGGTGGGCTCAAGGCTGATCACCACGTGGCCGTACTGGCCCTTGCCGCCGGTCTGGCGGATGTAGCGCAGCTCGACCTTCTCGACCTTCTTGCGCACCGTCTCGCGGTAGGCCACCTGGGGCTTGCCCACGTTGGCGTCCACGTTGAACTCGCGCAGCATCCGGTCGACCAGGACCTCCAAGTGGAGCTCGCCCATGCCGGAAATGACCGTCTGGCCTGTCTCCTCGTCGGACTGGACCCGGAAGGTGGGGTCCTCCTCGGACAGGGAGAAAAGGGCTTTGCCCAGTTTGTCCTGGTCAGCCTTGGTCTTCGGTTCCACGGCCACGTGAATCACCGGTTCGGGGAAGGTCAGCGACTCGAGGATGACCTGGTTGTCCGGATCACACAGCGTGTCACCGGTGGTGGTCTGCTTGAGCCCCACCGCAGCCACGATGTCGCCGGAAAAGGTCGCGTCGAGGTCCTCGCGCGAGTTGGCGTGCATCTGCAGGATACGGCCCACCCGTTCCTTGCGGTCCTTGGTCGAGTTGATGACTGCCGAGCCCTTGGTGAGGGTGCCCGAGTAGACCCGCAGGTAGGTGAGCTTGCCCACGTAGGGGTCAGTCATAATCTTGAAGGCCAGGGCCGAGAAGGGGGCCGAGTCGTCGGGGGGACGCTCGACGGTCACACCCTCCTTGCGGGGGACGGTACCCATGGTCGGCGGAATGTCGAGGGGGCTCGGGAGGTAGTCGACCACCGCGTCCAGCATGGGCTGGACACCTTTGTTCTTGAAGGCGGAGCCGCACAGGATGGGGACGGCGTGGCTGCCCAGGGTCACCGTGCGCAGCGCCCGCTTGATGTCCTCCGGGGTGATCGGCTCGTCTCCCAGGTACTTCTCCATGATCACGTCGTCGTGGTTGGAGATCACGTCGATCAGGGCGTGGTGGGCCTCATCGGCCGCGTCCTGCATGTCGGCGGGGATCGCCTCCTCGGTCCACTCCTCGCCCATACCGTCGTCCCATACCAGGGCCCGCATGTGCACCAGGTCGGCCACACCCCGAAACCCGCCCTCGGACCCGATGGGGAGCTGCACCACGGCGACCACCGCGTCGAGGCGGTCCTTGATCATCTCCACGCACTGGTCGAAGTCGGCGCCGGTCCGGTCCATCTTGTTGACGAAGCAGATCCGGGGCACCTCGTACTTGTTGGCCTGTCGCCACACCGTCTCTGTCTGGGGCTCGACGCCGGCCACCGCGTCGAAGACCGCCACGGCGCCGTCGAGGACCCGCAGGGAGCGCTCCACCTCCACCGTGAAGTCCACGTGGCCGGGCGTGTCGATGATGTTGATGAGGGTGTCGTGCCACATGCAGGTGGTGGCGGCCGAGGTGATGGTGATGCCGCGTTCCTGCTCCTGGACCATCCAGTCCATGGTGGCTGCGCCCTCGTGGACCTCACCGATCTTGTAGTTCTTCCCCGTGTAGTAGAGAATCCGCTCGGTGGTCGTGGTCTTGCCGGCATCGATGTGGGCCATGATCCCGATGTTGCGGGTTTTGGCGATCGGGTGGTGGCGGGTGGTGGCTTCAGCCATGATTGCTCAGCTCTCGGGTCGTACTCGTAGGTAGTGCCCGCTGCGAGGAGGTGGGCCGCAACGGCCCGCTCCTACCAGCGGTAGTGGGCGAAGGCCTTGTTGGACTCCGCCATCTTGTGCAGGTCTTCACGACGCTTGGCCGCGGCACCGATGCCGTTGGCCGCATCGCGGATCTCGTTGGACAGGCGCTCGGCCATCGTCTTCTCACGGCGCTGCTGGGAGTAACCCACCAACCACCGGATCGACAGCGTGGTGGCCCGACGGGGCCGGACCTCGACAGGGACCTGGTAGGTGGCGCCACCCACCCGGCGGCTGCGGACCTCGAGCTCGGGGCGGGTGTTCTCCACGGCTTTCTTGAGGACGGCGACCGGATCGTTGCCGCTCTTCTCCGCCACGTCAGCCAGTGCGTCATAGACGATGCGCTCGGCCAGGGTGCGCTTCCCTCGGCTCAGTACCCGGTTGACCACCTGGGTGACCAGCACCGAGTGGTAGACGGGGTCAGGCATGAGTTCGCGTCGTACTGCTGGACCTTTACGGGGCACGTCAGGACTCCTTCTTGGCGCCGTAGCGACTACGGGCCTGATTCCGCTCCCGAACGCCCGAAGCGTCGAGCGTTCCGCGGATCACCTTGTATCGGACACCGGGCAGGTCCTTCACCCGACCACCACGCACCAACACGATGGAGTGCTCCTGCAGATTGTGACCCTCACCTGGAATGTAGGCGGTCACCTCGAGTCCGCTGGTCAGCCTGACACGGGCCACCTTCCGCAGTGCCGAGTTCGGCTTCTTCGGGGTGTGGGTGTAGACGCGGGTGCACACGCCCCGTCGCTGGGGCGCTCCCCGAAGGGCCGGGGTCTTCGACTTGGTCGGCTTGGTCGCCCGGCCTTTGCGGACGAGCTGGGAAATCGTGGGCACGCGCTACCTCTGGGTTATTGACTGCGGGGATACTTCAGGACTCACTCGGCCGTGCTGCACCGACACTGCACGGACCACGCTGCAGGCAGGCAGCGCGCGCCGGTCGGCGCGCAGCCGCAAGATGTCAATGCTACGGCATCTCCACCCTACGGGCAAGCCCGAATACTGCGTCCGGGGCCCTGTCCTGGCTGCTGTGCACCGGACGGACCGGGACCTCACGGGAGGCCCTGGCCCATCCGGATCACGATCAGGCTCCGGCTTCGAGCGGGCCGGGCTCGGGCTCCGGCGTCCCGAGCAATGCCGTGCCATCGGCCGCCGCGTCCGTAGTGGGCACCGCGCCCAGCCAACTGGCATCGATATCGGAGTTGAAACTGCCCAACGAGGCGTCGCCACCGGTGTCCCGCAGCCAGGCGGCCAGGTCCTCGGTGCCGGCATCCCCCTCCGAGCCCAGGGCCCAGAACGGCATGGCCTCGGCGCCGGGCATCTCCAGCTTGATGTCGCGGTACCGCTCCATCCCCGAACCGGCCGGGATCAGCTTGCCAATGATGATGTTCTCCTTGAGGCCGAACAACTGGTCGGACTTGCCCTCGATGGCCGCCTCGGTGAGCACCCGGGTCGTCTCCTGGAAGGAGGCTGCGGACAGCCAGCTCTCCGTGGCCAGCGATGCCTTGGTGATTCCCATCAGTTCGGGTCGGCCCTCGGCAGGCTTCTTGCCGTCCTGTACCAACTGGCGGTTGACCTCGGCGTACGAGCGGTTGTCCACCCGTTCGCCCGGGAGGAAGGAGGCATCCCCCGGTTCGGCCACCAGCACCCGGCGCAGCATCTGGCGCACGATGAGCTCGATGTGCTTGTCGTGGATCGACACACCCTGGTCGCGGTAGACCTTCTGGACCTCTTCGACCAGGTACTGCTGGGTCTCACGGATGCCCTTGACCTCGAGCAGCTCCTTCGGGTCCTTCGGGCCTTCCACCAGCGCATCGCCGGCTCCGACCTCTTGACCGTCGGTCACCTCGAGGTGGGCCCGGGGGGCCACCAGCACGGTGTGCTCCTCGCCGTCGTCGGCCACCACGGTGATGTGGCGACCGGATTCGTCCTCGTCGACGCGGACCACGCCGGAGTGGCGGGCCAGGACGGCGGCGCCCTTGGGGGTACGGGCTTCGAAGAGCTCGACCACCCGGGGCAGGCCGTGGGTGATGTCCTCACCGACGATGCCGCCGGTGTGGAAGGTACGCATGGTCAGCTGGGTACCGGGCTCGCCGATGGACTGGGCGGCGATGACGCCGACCGCCTCACCGAGCTCGATCATCTCGCCGGAGGCCAGCGACTCGCCGTAGCAGGCGGCACAGATGCCCTGCTCGGCCTCGCAGGTCAGCACCGAGCGGGTGCGGATCCGGTCGATGGCCGGATCGTCACGCAACCGGTTGACGATCTCCTCGGTGAGCACAGTGCCGGCTTCGATCTTGCTCTTGTCCGAGAGCGTGACCGGCTCGACGGTGATCCGGCCGTTGACCCGGGTCTCGAGATACGAGCGGGTACCGGGCCCGTCGGGCACGATGCCTTCGATCCAGATGCCACGGACCGAGCCACAGTCGTCCTCACGGACGATCAGCTCCTGGGCCACGTCGACCAGGCGGCGGGTCAGGTAGCCCGAGTCAGCGGTGCGGAGGGCAGTGTCGGCCAGTCCCTTGCGGGCACCGTGAGTCGAGATGAAGTACTCGAGCACGGAGAGACCCTCACGGAACGAGGACTTGATCGGACGGGGGATCATCTCACCCCGCGGGTTGGAGACCAGGCCCTTCATGCCGGCGATCTGGCGGATCTGCTGGCTGTTTCCTCGGGCACCGGAGTCAACCATCATGTCGATGGGGTTGAAGGCGATGCTGGACAGTGACTTCTCCATGGCCTTTCCGACCTCGGAGTTGGCCGACGTCCAGATTTCGATCTCCTTCTGGCGACGCTCATCGTCGGTGATGATGCCCCGCTTGAACTGGGCCTCTGCCTTGTCCGCTTCCTTTTCGTACCGGTCGAGGATGGACTGCTTGTCCGGCGGGGTGACCACGTCGCTGATCGAGATGGTCAGACCGGACTGGGCACCGTAACGGAACCCGAGGTCCTTGATGCGGTCGAGGCTGGCTGCCACCTCCCGCTTGGGGTAGTTGGCGGCCACTTCTTCGACGATGGTGCCGATGGCGGTGTTCCGCTTGCCGACGATGTCATTGATGTAGCGGTAGCCGTCGGGCAGCGCGGTGTTGAAGAAGAGCCGTCCGGCCGTGGTCTCGATCTCGATCCGCTCGTCCTCGGCGATGCCGGTGAGGTTGCCCTCGGCGTCGAGCTCGGCACCGTTGGTGAGGGCGATCGAGCGGGCCAGATGGGATCCGGCTTCGGGCCGGAGGGTGATCTTGGCCTGCAGGTCGATGTCCCCGGCGTCGAAGGCGGTCTCCACTTCGTAGGCGTGCCGGAAGATCCGGCCCTCACCCTTGGCTCCGTCGACGGTCAGCGTGATGTAGTAGATGCCGAAGACCATGTCCTGGGTGGGCACGGTGATCGGGCGCCCGGTGGCCGGCGACAGGATGTTGTTAGCCGACAGCATGAGCACCCGGGCCTCGGCCTGGGCCTCGGCGGACAGGGGCAGGTGGACGGCCATCTGGTCACCGTCGAAGTCGGCGTTGAACGCGGTGCAGACCAGGGGGTGGACCTGGATGGCCTTCCCCTCGACGAGCACCGGCTCGAAGGCCTGGATGCCCAGGCGGTGGAGCGTGGGCGCCCGGTTCAACAACACCGGATGCTCCTTGATCACACCTTCGAGGACATCCCACACCTGGGGACGACGCCGCTCGACCATGCGCTTGGCCGACTTGATGTTCTGGGCGTACTCGGCGTCGACCAGTCGCTTCATGACGAAGGGCTTGAACAGCTCGAGGGCCATCAGCTTGGGCAGGCCGCACTGGTGGAGCTGGAGGGTCGGGCCGATCACGATGACCGAACGACCCGAGTAGTCCACCCGCTTGCCGAGCAGGTTCTGACGGAACCGGCCCTGCTTTCCCTTCAACATGTCCGACAGGCTCTTGAGCGGGCGGTTGCCCGGCCCGGTCACCGGACGGCCACGGCGGCCGTTGTCGAACAGCGCGTCGACTGCCTCTTGCAGCATGCGCTTCTCGTTGTTGATGATGATCTCGGGAGCGCCCAGGTCGAGCAGTCGCTTGAGCCGGTTGTTCCGGTTGATGACCCGGCGGTAGAGGTCGTTGAGGTCGGACGTGGCGAACCGGCCGCCGTCCAACTGCACCATCGGGCGCAGGTCGGGCGGGATCACCGGCACCGAGTCGAGGATCATGGCCCGGGGGTCGTTGACCCGGCGGCCGTTCTCGTCGCGGCGGTTGAAGGCGGTGACGATCTTGAGTCGCTTGATGACCTTCTGGCGGCGCTGGGCCGAGAGGGGCTTACGCCCGTCTGCGGCGTCGATCATCTCGCGCAGCTTGACCTCTTCGACATCGAGGTCGATCCGCTCGATGAGGCGCGAGATGGTCTCCGCGCCCATGCCACCTTCGAAGTAGTCCTCGTAGCGGATGCGCAGCTCGCGCCAGAGCAACTCGTCCTCGAGGATCTTGCGGGAGTGGAGGCTCTTGAACTCGTCGAAGGCCCGCTGGGCCAACTCGATCTCGCTCTGGTACCGCTCGCGTGCGGATGCGATCTCCTTTTCGACGTTGCGCTGACGGGTCTTGATCTCCCCGTCCTTGGCTCCGCCCTTCTCCAGCTCGGCCAGCTCGCCCTCGAGCACCTTGAATCGGCGGTCGATGTCCAGGTCCCGCTTCTTCTCGATGTCGGCGATCTCCACGCGGAGCTCGGCCTCGAGATCGGGCAGGTCCTCGTGGCGCTTGGCCTCGTCGACCCAGGTGACCAGGTTGGCGGCGAAGTAGATGACCTTCTCCAGCTGCTTGGCCTTCAGCTCCTCGCGGGCTTCGGTGCCCATGAGCAGGTAGGCCAGCCAGCTACGGGTGCCGCGCAGGTACCAGATGTGCACGACCGGGGCGGCCAGCTCAATGTGGCCCATCCGCTCGCGGCGTACCTTGGAGCGGGTGACCTCGACGCCACAGCGCTCGCAGATGATGCCCCGGAAGCGGACACGCTTGTACTTCCCGCAGTAACACTCCCAGTCCTTGGTGGGACCGAAGATCTTCTCGCAGAAGAGACCGTCCTTCTCCGGGCGCAGCGTGCGGTAGTTGATGGTCTCCGGCTTCTTGACCTCGCCGTTTGACCAACCCCGGATCGAGTCGGCGGTAGCCAGACCGATCCTCAGCTGATCGAATTCATTGACATCCAACATCAGAATCCCCTTTCCGCGGCGCGGCGTGCATCTTCCTCATCCGACCCACGTTCGGGCCGGCTGATATCGATGCCAAGTTCTTCAGCTGTGCGGAAGACATCTTCGTCCAGCTCTCGCATTTCAATCTCTTCCCCACCCGGTGCCAGCACTTCGACATCGAGGCACAGGGACTGCATTTCCTTGATGAGCACCTTGAAGCTTTCGGGAATCCCCGGCTCGGGGATGTTCTCGCCCTTGACGATGGCCTCGTAGACCTTCACTCGGCCGAGCACGTCGTCCGACTTGATGGTCAGCAGCTCCTGCAGCGCGTAGGCGGCACCGAAGGCCTCGAGCGCCCACACTTCCATCTCACCGAATCGCTGCCCACCGAACTGGGCCTTCCCACCCAGCGGCTGCTGGGTGATCATCGAGTACGGACCTGTGGACCGAGCGTGGATCTTGTCGTCCACCAGGTGGTGGAGCTTCAGGATGTAGACGTAGCCGACCGAGATCGGGTTGTCGTAGGCCTCACCGGTGCGACCGTTGTAGAGCTGCGACTTCCCGTCGTCGGCCACCTGCACGGCGCCGTCGACGCCGTCCGGGTTGAGCCGGCGGAAGATCTGTTGGATGGTCGGATGACGGCCGGCATCGGCCTCTTCGTCCCAGTGGGCACCGTCGAACACCGGTGTCGACACCCATACCGCCGGTTCGGTCCGGGGCCGTGTCTTCGTCTCGGTGCCCCGCAACGGGGTGCGGGCCACTTCGCCGGCACCCTCCCAGCCCCATCGGGCCGCATAGCCGAGATGGGACTCGAGCACCTGGCCCACGTTCATCCGGCTGGGGACGCCCAGCGGGTTGAGGATGATGTCGACCGGGGTTCCGTCAGCCTGGAAAGGCATGTCCTCGATGGGGAGGATCTTCGAGATGACGCCCTTGTTGCCGTGGCGCCCGGCCAACTTGTCGCCCTCGGAGATCTTCCTCTTCTGGGCCACATAGACACGGACCAGCTGCTCGACGCCCGGCGGGAGCTCGTGAGCATCGTCACGCGAGAAGACCCGAACGTCGATGACCGTTCCCTGCTCTCCGTGAGGCACCTTGAGCGAGGTGTCCCGCACTTCACGGGCCTTCTCACCGAAGATGGCCCGCAGCAGGCGCTCTTCGGGGGTCTGCTCGGTCTCACCCTTGGGGGTGACCTTCCCGACCAGCACGTCGCCCGGGCCGACTTCGGCTCCGATGCGGATGATGCCGCGCTCGTCGAGGTCGGCCAGGATCTCCTCGGACAGGTTGGGGATGTCCCGGGTGATCTCCTCGGCCCCCAACTTGGTGTCGCGGGCATCCACCTCGTGCTCCTCGATGTGGATCGAGGTGAGCACGTCGTCCTTCACCAGGCGCTCGGAGAGGATGATGGCGTCCTCGTAGTTGTAGCCCTCCCACGGCATGAAGGCGACCAGGAGGTTCTTCCCCAGGGCCAGCTCGCCGTTGTGGGTGGCCGGACCATCGGCCAGGACGTCGCCCAGGGCGACCTTCTGGCCCTCTTCGACGATGACCTTCTGGTTGATGGCCGTGTTCTGGTTGGACCGGCGGAACTTGGCCAGTCGGTAGGTCTTCTTGCCCAGCACCGCGCCACCGCGGTCCTTGGCCCCGGCCTTGTACTCGACGATGATCTGGTCACCCGAGACATCGACGACGGTCCCGTCGCCCTCGGACAGCACCACGTCACCCGCATCGCGGGCGGCCCGGGCTTCGACGCCGGTGCCGATATAGGGGGCCTCGGGCACCACCAGCGGCACCGCCTGCTTCTGCATGTTGGCGCCCATCAGGGCCCGGTTGGCGTCGTCGTGCTCGACGAAGGGGATCAACGCGGTGGAGACCGAGACGATCTGCTTCGGGGAGACATCCATCAAGTCGACCTCGGCCGGCGGCACGAAGTCGATCTCCGACGTGGTGCCGTAGGTCGTGGTGGCCGCGCCGACCCTCACGCCGGTTCCCTGCGGGCCGCGTCGGACCAGCACCTTCTCCTCGGCGAACCGTCCATTCTCGTCCAGCTGCGCGGACGCCTGGGCGATGACGTGCTCTTCCTCCTCGTCGGCGGCAAGGTAGGTGATCTCCTTGGTCACCTGACCGTCGACCACCTTGCGGTACGGGGTCTCGATGAACCCGTACTCGTTGACCCGTGCGTAGGTGGCCAGCGACCCGATCAGGCCGATGTTCGGACCTTCGGGGGTCTCGATGGGGCACATGCGCCCGTAGTGGGAGGTGTGCACGTCTCGGACCTCGAAGCCGGCGCGCTCGCGCGAGAGGCCGCCGGGCCCGAGGGCCGAGAGACGACGCTTGTGGGCCAGGCCCGACAGCGGGTTGTTCTGGTCCATGAACTGGCTCAGCTGGCTGGTCCCGAAGAACTCCTTGACCGCAGCGACCACTGGGCGGATGTTGATCAGGGTCTGCGGGGTGATGGCCTCGACGTCCTGGGTGGTCATCCGCTCACGGACCACACGCTCCATGCGGGACAGGCCCACGCGGACCTGGTTCTGGATGAGCTCGCCCACTGAACGGATCCGGCGGTTGGCGAAGTGGTCCTGATCGTCGATCCGGTAAGTCGACTCCCCGTCGGCCATGTGCTTGGCCAGGTGGAGCATGTAGGTCGACGACGCCAGGATCTCCGAGGGGCTGAGGACGCCCTGGGTCGGGGAAGGACGCTCGAGATCGACCTTCAGGATGTCCGAGATCCGCTCGATCTCCGGCCCGAGCTTCCGGTTGAGCTTGTACCGGCCCACCCGGGTCAGGTCGTAGCGCTTCGGGTTGAAGAAGGCGTTCTCGAAGTACTGGCGGGCCGCCTCCACCGACAGGGGCTCACCGGGGCGGGCGCGCTTGTAGATCTCCAGCAGGGCCTCTTCACGGGTGGGAGCGATGTTCTGCTCCTTCTCCCATTGGCCTTCGAGGAAGTCGAAGTGGCGCACGAAGCGCTCGAGGAAGTCCTGGTCGCCATAGCCGAGGGCGCGCAGCAGCACGAACAGGGAGAGCCGGCGCTTGCGGGCCACGCGACATCCGGCGGTGACGTCCTTCGAGGGCTTGGCCTCGACGTCGAACTCGATCCACTCACCACGGTAGGGATGGATCGTGCCGGTGAACACCGTCTTGGCGTCGCGCCCGGGTTGGAAGATGACGCCGGGGGAACGCACCAGCTGGCTCACCACGACACGCTCGGTGCCGTTCACGATAAAGGTTCCCTTGTCGGTCATCACCGGGAAATCCCCCATGAAGACCGTCTGTTCCTTGATCTCGCCGGTCTGGGCGTTCATGAACCGCGCCCGCACGAACACCGGTGCGGCGTAGGTCATGTCCTTCTCCTTGCACTCCTCCACCGAGTACTTCGGCGGTGGGCGCAGGTCCGGATCGGTGGGATCGAACTCCAGCTCGAGGCTCAGCTGACCGGTGAAGTCCTCGATGGGGCTGATGTCGTTGAATGTCTCGGCCAGGCCGCGATCCAAGAACCACTGGAACGAGTCCCGCTGGATGGCGACGAGGTCAGGCAACGGCAGGGCCTCATCGATGTTGGCGAAAGAAAACCGGTTGTTGGACCGTGTAGGCAACGGCCTACTCCTCCCAGTTGCAAGGCGAATGAGGCAAGGACGGGGTACTGCGATGAATCAAGTGGCACTGCGGTGATGCACCTCTCGGAACTGCACTCCTCCGAGTCATTGCAGGGGTCGACGACTTCCACCGGAGCGGTCGAAGGGGCGCCAGGGCGCGCGTCAATCAGCCAAAGTACTGAGGAGGGCGTCAAGAGCAGGCACGGCAACCAGCAAGCATAACCGCTAGCACCAGGATGCACAACCCAAGGATGGGAATTCCCCATCCGGACCTGCCCAGGGTAGGAGACCCACCGCTGGGCGTCAAGGATTCCCCCGTATCTCCATCGATCCTGCCGGGTCGATTTCGCCCCCTTCAGGCTACGGAAACCAGCGGGTGCCGGGACCTGCGACCCAGCTGTCCGGGATATCCGGCCGCCGCCGGGGCGACGTCCGGATGCCGGACCGGACTACTTGAGCTCGACGGTGGCGCCAGCGCCTTCGAGCTGGGCCTTTGCCTTCTCGGCGTCCTCCTTGTTGGCCTTCTCCAGCACCGGCTTGGGGGCGCCGTCCACCAGGTCCTTGGCCTCTTTGAGGCCCAGGCTGGTCAGCGAACGCACTTCCTTGATGACCTGGATCTTCTTGTCGCCGGCCGCGGTGAGAATGACGTCGAACTCGCTCTTCTCCTCCTCGGCTCCACCGGCATCGCCAGCGCCACCGGCGGGGGCAGCGGCAGCGGCAGCCACCGGTGCGGCCGCGGTGACGCCGAAACGCTCTTCGAACTCCTTCAGCAGTTCGCTGAGCTCGAGAACGGACAGCTCAGAGACGCCGTCCAGAATCTGGTCCTTGGTCAGGCTACCTGCCATCGTCGTAACTCCTTGTTCCTTTGTATTCTTGGTTGGGTTGATTCGAGGTGTGGTGTTCGCTGCGTTGATCCGTCGGCAGTGCTACTCGCCGGCGCTTTCGGGCTCGGCCGTTTCGGCCGGTGCTGGTTCGTCCGACTCGGCTTGTGCCGTCTCGTCCGGTGGGGCTTCGGGCGTCTCGGATGGTGGGGCCTCGGGCGTCTCGGCTGCCGCGGCCGGTGCCGCTTCTGCCTCGGCACCCCCCTCGGACCGTCGCTGGTCGATCAGGGCCGACAACCCGTAGGCCAGGTTGCAGGGAAGGGCCTGGACCAGGCCGGCCAGCGTTTGCAGCGGAGCCGAGAGGGCGCCAGCGAACTGGGCCAACAGGGTGTCCCGCGAAGGCAGGTCCGCCAGGATGCCCATGTCCGAGGCGGAGAGCACCCCGGTTCCGACGATGCCGCCCTTCACGATCAGGTTCGGGTTGGCCTTGGCGAAATCCCGGAGAGCCTTGGCCACCGCGCTGACATCGCCCTGCACGAAGGCGATGGCCGTCGGGCCGGTCAGCAGGTCGCTGATCGGAGCCTGGGGGCCGTCGGCCACCGCCAGGCGGACCAGGGTGTTCTTGTAGATCTTGTAGTCGCCGCCGGCGGCCGTCAGTTCACGGCGCAGCTCGGCCAGCTCGGCGACCGTGAGGCCCCGGTACTCGGTGAGCACGGCCCCGTCGGACGCGGCCAACCGCTCTCGTACCTCATCGACGACGGCGACTTTCTCGGCCCTCGGATTGTCCATGGTCCCTCCACTGAGCACACTGCTCGATTGCGGGCCGCAGACACCAACGAGTGGCAACGCACGAGCCGCCAGTGGCTCGGTGCGGAACGCCTCATCAGGCGGACCCGGGAGGGTCCCTTCGGTACCGGGTGACCGGTACACCGGAGGTCTACGGCAGTTCTGTAGATCTGGAAAGGTGAAACTCTAGCCCAACGGGTACCCG
>JADGOF010000210.1 GCA_017883105.1 Acidimicrobiales bacterium | reverse complement strand
CACCTCGTCGGCCATCTTGAAGGCGTTGACCATCGACGTCTTCTCGTTCGACACGGTGAGCAGCCGGTCGTTGGGGATGATGATCAGGGTGTCGACTTTTTCCTTGAGATTCTGAATTCCCTGCTCAGCCTGGACTGATCGACGCCGTCCTTCGAAGGTGAAGGGGCGGGTGACCACGCCGATAGTCAGGGCACCCAGCCCCTTGGCGATCTCCGCCACCACGGGTGCGGCGCCGGTCCCGGTACCGCCGCCCTTGCCGGCAGTGATGAAGACCATGTCGGCGCCCTTCAGTGCCTCCTCGATCTCCGAGCGGTGCTCCTCGGCGGCCAGGCGCCCGACCTCGGGATCGCTGCCTGCACCCAGTCCGCGGGTGAGTTGGCGACCTATGTCCAGCTTGAGGTCGGCATCGCTCATTAGCAACGCCTGGGCGTCGGTGTTGGTGGCAATGAACTCGACGCCACGTAGGCCGGCTTCGATCATCCGGTTGACGGCATTCACGCCGCCACCGCCGACGCCTACCACTTTGATGACGGCGAAATAGTTGTTCTGCGCCGGAACGGTCATGGAATCCCTTACCCTCGACCAAAGGTTGAAACCGTTCCAACCGGCGAGTTGATGCACACGATACGGTCAGCGGAGTACCTGGTCAAGCACAGTCGACACACGGTGGACACCATGGTGACGCCGTTGCGCTGCCGGCCCGGGCCTCTCACCTGCCCACCGTCGGCGACTGGGGCACCGTTACGTCGATGGTCTTGGCGCCCCGCAGGGACCCGTTGGCGATGATGGCGGCCACGTCCTCATATTTGGCGGTGAGATCGGCGTCGGTCCCCACCAGCACGGTGAGCCCCGAGTTGAGGGCCAGGGTGACCGTAGAGTCGGCGGCCACTGTCACCGACACCACCTGGGCGAAGAAGGCCGCCGGCAGCGTCCGGCACACCATCAGGCCCACGTCGGCCTCGGAGGGGAGAGTGCCCCCCACCACCGCCGGCGCGACCCCGCCGGTGGGCGTGTGCACGATGAGGACCAGCAGGCCTGGCGCCCGGGCCGGGCGCACCTCGAGCGTCCTCCCCTGCCCGTCGAGGGTCGACCACGAGGAGGATGGCCCGGCCATCTGCAGCACCGGCACCCGCTCGGTGACCGCGATCTGCACCCCGTCCGGCCAGTGGCGATGCACCTGGGCCGAGGCGATGAAGGGCAGTGTCTCCACCCGACGGGCCACCGCTCCTGGATCCACACTGATCAGCGGGGGGCGATGGTCCAGTCCGGCCGCCACCTCGATGGTGGCGGTCGGGGTGTGGGGGTGAGCACCGGTCACCGTGACCACCCGTGCGCTGAAGAACGATGTGTGCAGGAGGCCGATGCCTCCGGCCACCAGGACGGCCACCGCCACCACGGCCAGCACCCAACGCAGGCGACTGCGGCCCCGGCTGCGTTTGATCTCGTTCCGCCGCTGGCGGATCCGGGGGTCGATCGACGACCTGGTCTTCGACCCGGTGCCTGTGGAAGGCGGCGTCACGGGGCCCCCGTCCCGGGTTCGGCGAATCCGATCAGCCGCACCTCGGTGCTCAGTTCCACGCCGGTGGACTCGGCCACCGTGGACTGGACATGGGCGATCAGCCGTCGCACGTCGTCGGCCGAGCCTCCCTGGTCGGCCTGGATGAAGTTGGCGTGCTTGGGAGACACCTCGGCACTTCCCAGTCGGAACCCTTTGAGGCCGCAGGCTTCGATCAAGCGGCCGGCCGAATCACCGGCCGGATTGGTGAACACCGAACCGGCATTGCTGCCGCCGGGCTGGTTGGCCCGGCGCCACCGGACGATCTCGGCGATGGTGGCCGCTCCCTCCAAGGGGTCACCGGGCCGGAGGTGGTAGACGCCGGCGACGACCACCTCGGTGGCCCGCAGTCCCGTGCGGCGATAGCCGAACCCGAGCTCTGCGGCCGGGGCCTCGTGCACCGAGCCGGTGACCAGGTCCACCCACCGGTAGCGGAGCAGGGTGGCCGCCGTATCGGATCCGTGGCCGCCGGCGTTCATCCGGATGGCCCCGCCGACCGAACCGGGTACTCCCACCGCCCACTCCAGGCCGTGGAGGCCGGCAGCCGCCGTGCGCCGGGCCAGCACCGGAAGGCTGAGGGCAGCACCGGCGCGCACCTCGGTTCCCTCGATGGCCAACGTGTCGAACCCGTCGCCCAAGGAGATGACGAGACCGTCGAATCCCCGGTCGGCCACGAGAAGGTTGGAGCCCCGGCCCACCACGATCACAGGCACCGGCTCCGGCATCCCGGCCCAGGCCCGGGCCACGGCAAGGAGCTCGGACTCGTCGGCGGGCTCCACGAACCAGGCCGCCGTTCCCCCCACCCGATAGGTGGTGAGGGCCCCGAGGGGATGGTTCCGCTGCACCATCGGTCCGAGTGCGCGTTCCAGGCCTTCCCCGTCCATCGACCGGGTGGTCATCGGGCACTCACCACCCCGGGTCGAACATCAGCTCATCGGGAAGCGAGGTGAGATCCCCGGCACCAAGGGTGCAGCACAGATCGCCCGGCCGGAGCAGTGCGTCCAGAAACTCCCGTAGCTCGACCCGGCCGGCCACGTCGTAGACCGGCATGCCGGGATACGCCTCACGGATGGCATCGGCCACCAACCGACCGGAGACGTCGGTGACAGGGGCCTCACCGGCGCCGTAGACGTCGGTGATCACCGCCACATCTGCGTCAACGAAGGCCTGTCCGAACTCGTGCCACAGCTCGGCGGTCCTGCTGTAGCGGTGGGGCTGGAAGACGGCCACTACGCGGCGCCAGCCCCCGTTGCGGGCCGCGGCCAGCGTGGCCCGAACCTCACTGGGCAGGTGGGCATAGTCGTCGACGAAGGTGACGTCGTTGACCGCCCCTCGAAACTCGAATCGGCGGGCCACCCCGGCGAAGCGGGCTAGGGCTCGGGCCGAGGTGCTCAGGGGAACCCCGGCGGCCAGGGCGGCCACCGCGGCCACCGCGGCGTTCTTGGCGTTGTGCAGGCCAGGCACCGGGATGGACAGTCGCCCGAGCTCTCCTCCGGCCGGGTCCACCAGACGGAACGACACCGAGCTGCGGGCCAGCTCGAGGTCGACCATCCGGAAGGTGGCGTCCGGTGCCGTCCCCACCACATCGGCGCCGCTGGCCCGACCGATGGCCGCGGCTTCCGGGTCGTCGCCGCCGACCACCCGGCGATGCAGGGCCGAGCCCACGAACTGCTCGAAGGCGGCCCGGACCGCGTCGAAGGATCCGTAGTGGTCGAGATGGTCGGCTTCGACATTGGTCACGATGGCGATGTCGGGGACCAGGGAGAGGAACGTGCCGTCGCTCTCGTCGGCCTCGACCACCATCCACTCCCCGTCGTCCCACACCGCGTTGGTGCCTATCTCGTTGACGTCGCCCCCGATGAGGAACGAGGGCTTCAACCCTCCCTCCATCAGGAGAAGGGCCAGCATCGACGCCGTGGTGGTCTTCCCGTGGGTGCCGGCCACCGCGATGCAACGCTTGAGCGAAGCGATGGCGGCCAGGGTCTGGGCGCGTGGCAGTACGGCGATACCCCGGCGCCGGGCCTCGACCACCTCGGGATTGGCGTCGTCGACGGCCGAGGACATGGTGACCACGTCCGCCGACCCCACGTTGACGGCGGCGTGACCGACGGTCACCTCCATTCCCGCTCGGCGCAGCCGATCGGTGACCGCCGACGCCTTGAGGTCGCTGCCCGAGACGGTGTGCCCCATGGCGTGCAGCACGATGGCGATGGCGCTCATCCCCGCCCCCCCGATGCCCACGATGTGCACGTGCACGGGGTGGGACAAGTCACCGAGCGAGCCCGCTCCGGGGGCCACGCTCATGCCGCACCGCTCTCTTCCCGACTCGGCGGCCGGGCGTTGGCCTCCACCACCCGGGCTCCGGCGGCCGCGGCGTCCGGGTGGCCCTGGGAGGCGGCAGCCCGGCCCATGGCCCCGAGGGCCGCTGGGTCGGCCAGCAGCCCGTCAACCGTGGCGTCCAGGGTGCGCCCGTCGCAGTCGCCGTCGGCCACGATCACCGCCGCCCCCACCCGCTCCAACACCCGGGCATTAGCCGTCTGGTGGTCGCCCGGTGCTCCGGGGAGGGGCACCAGCACGGAGGGCACACCCGCCGCGGCGAGTTCGGCGACGGTCATTGCCCCGGCCCTGCAGACCACCACGTCGGCTCCGGCGTAGACCCGCTCCATGTGCTCTTCATAGGGCACCCTTTTGACGTACAACTCCTCACCGGAGAGGGCAGGAACGGTGGCACCGCCCACCCGGGGCGCGTACTGCTCCCAGTCCCGGCGACCCACGATGTGGTAGATCGTACGATCGCTGCGGCCCTTCCACCGGTCCACCAGTTCGGCGGTGGCGCGGTTGATCCGGCGGGCCCCGAGCGATCCGCCGAACACCACTACCGCGGGTCTGTCCTCGGGGAGCCCCAGGAGGCGGCGCGCCGATCGGCGGTCCTCGTCACCCCGAGCGACGCCTGCGATCTGAGGCCGGACCGGGGTTCCGGTGACCACTGCCCGGGGCAGCCGATTCCCCTCCCAGCCGACGGCACTGGCCCGGGCAAACCGACCGAGCAGCCGATTGGCCGCCCCGGGGACCGCATCGACGTTCACCAGCACCAGGGGGACGCCCAGCACCACGGCGGCCAGCGAGGCCGGCAGACTGGCGTAGCCGCCCACCGACACCACCACCCGGGGTCGGGTCCGGCGCACCACGGCGATCCCCCGACCGGCGGCCACAACCAGCTCGAACAGGGATCGGAGGTTCGAAACGATGTCCCGGGGCCGCAGGCTGCGGACGATGCCCCGACCCGGCAGCAGGGTGAACGGGAACCCCCGGCCTTCGAGGGTCACCCGGTCCTGGCCACGTGCAGACCCCACGAACTCGATG
>JADGOF010000209.1 GCA_017883105.1 Acidimicrobiales bacterium | reverse complement strand
CTTCCTCGCCTTCACCGCGGCGTTCGCGGTCAAGGCACCGATCTTCCCGTTCCACACCTGGTCCCCCGACGCCTACTCGGAGGCCCCCACCGCCGGGTCCATCATCCTGGTGGCGGTGATGGCCAAGCTCGGTACCTACGGCATCATCCGGTTCGATCTGAACCTGTTCCCCCAGGCCAGTCGCACCTTGGCACCGGAGTTGCTCACCCTGGCGGTGATCGGGATCGTCTACGGGGCCCTGGTGGCCTGTTCCCAGCGCGACCTCAAGAAGCTGCTGGCGTACTCGTCCCTGGCCCAGATCGGCTTCATCGCCCTCGGCACCTTCGCCCTGAATAGCCAGGGGTTGAGCGGCGGCGTCCTCCAGATGGTCAATCACGGCCTGGTCATCGCCACCCTGTTCATCCTGGTGGGCTGGATCTACGAACGGCGCAAGACCTGGCAGATCGGTTCGCTCAAGGGCCTGCAGTCTCCCGCCCCGGTACTGGCCGGCGTCTTCACCGTGGCCATGATGGCCTCCATCGGCGTGCCCGGGCTCAACGGATTCGTGGGCGAGTTCTTGATTCTGGTGGGTACCTTCGTGGCCCACCGGTGGTGGGCGGTGGTGGCCACCGGTGGCGTCATCGTCGCCGCGGTCTACCTGCTGTGGGGCTACCAGCAGGTCTTCCACGGAGGACCGACCGAGGAGGATGCCACCACGACCCGCGATCTCCGGTGGAACGAGCGGCTGATCGTAGCGCCGCTGATCATCCTCATCGTCGCCCTGGGCGTGTTCCCCAAGCCGGTGCTCGACCGGATCACCCCCTCGGTCAACCAACTGGTCATCCACGTGGACAAGGCGACCAACACCCGCGTGCCCACCGGACTCGAGCCGGCATCCCCCGCGGCTGCGGCATCGTCCGGCACGGCCTCTACCGGAGGGACGCCCTGATGTCCCCTCTGCTCTTGGTGGCCGCCACCGCGAACGCCACACCGACGATCCACATGCCCCATGTGAACTACCTGAGCATCCTGCCCATGTTGATCATGATGGGCGGCGCCGTGGTGTTGATGATCGTCTCCTCGCTGTTCTCCAAGATCCTCAGCGTGGGTACGGGGACACTGGTCGCTTCGCTGGTGTCGGTGGCCGCGCTGGTAGCGGCCCTGTTCCAGTGGGACGAGGTGGCCACCCACGGCGCCCAGGTGACCGTCGCCGGGGCCATTGCCTTCGACGGATTCGACGTCTTCATCCAGATCGTGGTGGCCATCGCCATGTTGCTCACCGCGCTGATCGGTGACGGGTACCTGAAGCGGGAGGGGGTGAACGGCCCGGAGTTCCAGGTGCTGGCCATGATGTCGGCGTCCGGGGCGATGATGATGGGTGCGGCCAACGACCTCATCGTGATCTTCCTCGGTCTGGAGATCCTCTCCATCGCCCTCTATGTGCTGGCCGCGTTCAACCACAAGCGGGCAGAGTCGGGCGAGGCCGCCCTCAAGTACTTCGTACTGGGAGGATTCTCCTCGGCGGTATTCGTCTACGGCATCGCCCTCACCTACGGGGCCACCGGCTCGACCAACCTTGCGCAGATCGCCGACTACCTGTCCAAGAACGTGGTCGCCTCCAACGGCGTGCTGCTGGGGGGACTGGCTCTCCTGCTGGTCGGATTCGGGTTCAAGATCGCCGCCGTGCCGTTCCACATGTGGTCGCCGGACGTCTACCAGGGCTCGCCGTCACCGGTCAGCGGATTCATGGCGGCGGTGGCCAAGGCCGGCGCGTTCGCCGCCCTGCTCCGGGTCTTCGTGTCGTCGTTCGGCACCGTCCGGCTGGACTGGCAGCCGATTCTCTGGGCCCTGGCCATCCTCAGTCTTCTGGTCGGTGCCGTCGTCGCCCTCATGCAACGGGACGTGAAACGGATGATGGCGTACTCGTCCATCAACCACGTCGGTTTCATCCTGCTGGGCGTGCAGGCAGCCACCACCCAGGGGGTATCGGCCTCGCTGTACTACCTGTTCACCTACATGTTCCTGGTCCTCGGATCGTTCGGGGTGATCACGGTGATGTCACGGAACGGCGATACCGGCCATCAGATCTCGGACTACCGCGGCCTGGCCCGGCGGCAACCCCTGCTGGCGCTGGCCTTCGCCGTGCTCCTGCTCGGACAGGCCGGGGCGCCGTTCACCACCGGGTTCCTGGCCAAGTTCGGTGTGGTGGAGGCGTCGGTGGCCAACCGCAGCTACGTCCTGGCCGTTGTGGCCATGGTCTCGGCCGCCATCGCCGCGTTCTTCTACCTGCGGTTGGCGGTCACCATGTTCTCGCCGGTCGGCATGGTCGGTGATCTGGCCGGTGACGGTGAGTACGCGACGGATGCCGACCCGGTGCACACGCCTCTTCCAGGCGGCAGCGCCGGCTTCGATGCCACACCTGCGAGCGAGGAGGGGATCTCCAGCCTCAGCGTGCTCACCGATGCCCCGCCGGCCGCGTCGGTCATCGAGCGGGGCGTGGTGCAGATACCCGGTTTGAGCGCGCTGGCCATCGGCGTCTGCGTGGCCTTCACAGTGGTGTTCGGCATCATCCCCGAGCCGATTCTGGAATTCGCCCACCAGGCGACGTTGCTCTTCTCCTGACCGACTGGCGGCGACCACGTCGAGGGGTGGGCCCCAGGTCGCCCGGGGCCAGGGGCGTGGTTCGGCGGTCATCCCGTCTCCCGCCGGGACACACGGGTACTCTCGGGGAGCGGATGCCTGGTGACAGGCGTGGACAAGGAGCGATCGATGGCGAGTGCCGCAGGTGTGCCGAATGCAGGGAGCCCGGGTCCATCATCGGGCAAGAAGCGTGACTACCGCGAGATCGCACGGTACGTCGTAGCCGGGGTTGCACTGATCCTCCTCATAGCGTTCGTCGTGGCCAACAGCCACACGGTGCGGGTCGGGTTTGTCTTCTTCCACACCAATCTGAGCCTGATCTGGGTGATCGTCATCTCCGCGGCGCTCGGTGCGCTGGTCGACCGGCTGGTGATCCTGCTCCGGGCTCGCAGCAAGGCGAAGTCCACGTCGCAGTGACGGTCCGGCCGGAGACGATCGGCCGCCCCTCGGGAATCTGCACCCGGCGCAGCGCGGGCTGACCCCGGACACCGACACCCCTGGGCGGCTTTCCCGTCAGGGTGAAATGATGGGTCGATGAGACAGGAGACTCCGGGGGAGCGATCGGAATTCGGGCGACAGACCCGGACCAAGGTGCCCCGGTCGCGTCTCGGCGAGTGGCAGCCACCGTCGGACCGGACCGATCCGCTGGAGATCCTGGCACTGCAGGCCACCACCCGGATCCCCGACCTGGTTCCCATCCGCTACGGTCGAATGGCCGCCTCCCCATTTGCCTTTTTCCGGGGAGCGGCCGCGGTGATGGCCGCCGATCTGGCCCATGAGGAACAGACCGGGCTCGAGGTGCAGCTGTGCGGGGACGCCCACCTCTCCAACTTCGGTGGTTTTGCTTCCCCCGAGCGCGACCTGATCTTCGACGTCAACGACTTCGACGAGACGATTCCCGGCCCGTTCGAGTGGGACCTCAAGCGCCTGGCCGCCAGTCTGGAGATTGCGGCTCGCAGTCGCGACTTCGACGAGGCGACACGGAGTTCGGTCGTCGCCCAGGGCTCCTGCTCGTACCGCACGGCAATGCGCGAGTTCGCCACCATGCGGGACCTCGAGATCTGGTACTCCCGGATGGATGCGGCAGCCATCGCCGCCCGGTGGGGAGATCCGGCCGGTCGCAAGGTGACCGAGGCCTTCCAACGTCGGATGGCCAAGGCGCAGTCGAAGGACCACCTGGCCGCCTTGGCCAAGCTGACCGTCGAGGTGGACGGCAAACTGCGCTTCGTCGACAATCCTCCGCTGATGGTTCCGGCCGAGGACCTCTTCACCGATGTGTATTCGAGGCAGACGGTGGGCAACCTCTATGACGCGCTGACCCAGTACCGCCGCACCCTGTCCGGGGACCGACAGCGACTCCTCGCCAAGTACGACTTCATCGATCTGGCCCGCAAGGTGGTCGGGGTCGGAAGTGTGGGCTCGCGGTGCTGGGTGGCACTCTTCGTGGGCCGGGACAACGGCGACCCACTGTTCCTCCAGGTGAAAGAGGCGGAAGCCGCGGTGGGCGAGCCATTCCTCGGAAAGAGCGAGTACGCCCATCACGGCCAACGGGTGGTCGAGGGGCAGCGTCTCATGCAGGGCGCCAGTGACATCTTCTTGGGCTGGGACAGCTTCTTGGGAGAGGACGGTATCCGCCGCGACTTCTACCTGCGCCAACTGTGGGACTGGAAGGCCTCAGCGGCGATCGACCAGATGACGCCCGACCTTCTGGGGATCTATGCGCAGATGTGCGGGTGGACCTTGGCCCGGGCCCATGCCCGGTCAGGGGATGCCATTGCCATGGGCTCCTACCTCGGGGGAGGTGATCGGTTTGATCGGGCGATCTGCCGGTTCGCCGCGGCCTACGCTGACCAGAACGAGCGGGACTTTCAAGCCCTCACCCGGGCCATCGCCGATGGCCAGATCCATGCAGTAAGCGGGGTCTGAGAGGACAGGTCGAGGTCGCACCCGACCCGAGCGTTCCCGACCGTCCGTCCACGGGTGCCCATGCCCCCAACTGCCCATGCCTGAGACAAGGAGACCCGGATCATGCCGCTGCACAAACGCCAATCAGCCCGTGACGAGCTGCTCGACTCTGTCTACGCCGGTCAGGACCTGCTGACCACGCTGCCGGCCAACCGGTTCCCGACCCAGGAGATGCGGTCCGAGGACGCATTCCAGGCCATCTCCGACGAGCTCTTGTTGGATGGCAACGCCCGCCAGAACCTGGCCACCTTCTGCCAGACCTGGGAGGAGGACGAGGTCCACCGGCTGATGGACCTGTCGATCAACAAGAACATGATCGACAAGGACGAGTATCC
>JADGOF010000208.1 GCA_017883105.1 Acidimicrobiales bacterium | reverse complement strand
TCGGGGCCGCCGGTCCCCATTTCTGCCTCGGGGCACACCTGGCCCGGCGGGAGATCGACGTGATGATGCGGGAGATGCTGATCCGGCTGCCCGACATCGCGTCCGTCGGGGAGCCCGACCGCCTCCGGTCCAACTTCATCAACGGGATCAAGCACCTCACCTGCCGGTTCACACCCGCCTGAGGACGAGAGCGCCCGCTCAGGGCTTGGTCACCATCACCACGGTGGCCACCACCAGTACGACGAACAACCCTCCTGCCGTGGCCGCCGTCCTCAGGCACAGCCTGCGCAGATCGTCAGGCGGGGAGTCAGCGGCGAGTGCCGCCTGCAGGCGACGTTCGGTCGGCCACAATGCCATCTCCGCCGCCGCCGCGGACACGGCCCACAACAGGAGGCCGATGGTGATCCACCCGTCGGAGTACGACCAGTCCCCTTGGCTCATCGCCACCAGGATCGCCCCGAGCACCGGCACCAGTACCAGGATGCGCCCGGCCCAGTTCACCCCGGGCCGGTAGTACCGGCGCACCGGTTCCGAGGCCGGGCCGGGCCGGCCGAGCGCCAGGGCGTACGCACCGGCCACCACCAGCGCGCCATAGCCAACCAGGGCGGACAGCACGTGGCCGAACAACACGATGTCATAGGCCGCGCTGCGGGCATCTCCGGCCAGAGATGCAGTCGCAGGCACGTAGGTCATCGGGCTGATTCTGACACTCCGTGCCGCCGGGTCGGCAGTCCGCCAAAGGCGCATCTACCCGTCCCGGAATTGCTACGTTATGGAGAGGGCCTCGCCTGCCCTAGGCACTCGCGTTCGAGCCAGGTGCCGGAGACTGGATTGAGGTGGCGACCAGGGTGCGTAGAAAGAACAGACCACAACACAGGAGTAGCACCCACTTCTGATGAACCAACTCCGACTGGATCCGCTCACCGGCCGCTGGGTGGTGGTGAGCACGGTCCGTGCTCACCGGCCCATGGGCTTCGCTCCGCGGATGGCATCCGTCCAGGCGGACACCTCGCGGCCGTGCCCGTTCTGTCCCGGCAATGAGGAGAGTGTCTCCCCTACCCTCGAAACCCGGGGCCCGGACGGCAAGTGGCTGGTGCGGGTGGTCCCCAACCTCTATCCCGCCTTCGAGGGCAATGCCCCCTTCGTCGTCACCAATCGAGGCCCGGTCTTCACCCAGGCCACGGCCGGCGGCATCCACGAGGTCTTCGTGCTCTCCCCTGACCACCAGAACTCGTGGTCGATGCTGAGTGATGAGCAGACGGCCGTGGTGATGAACGCCATCAGCGATCGGATCGAGGAACACGCGTCGATTCCGGGTCTGCGCTACAGCCAGGCCATCGTCAACGCCGGACGGGAGGCGGGTGCATCCATCGAGCACCCGCACGGCCAGTTGCTCGGCATGTCGTTCGTCCCCCGAGAGCTCGTGGAGGAACAGGCCGGTTTCGCCCGTTTCGTCGGACGGTGCCTTCTCTGTACCGCCGTGGACGCCGAAGAGAACGTCAACCACCGGGTGGTCTACGCCGACGAGCGGGTGCTGGTGATCTGCCCGTTCTGGAGCGGGGTGCCCTACGAGATGCTGGTCATCCCCCGGTCCCACGGCCCCCGTCTCCATCACAGCCCCCCGACCGACCTGGTGGCGGTGGGCAGAGCCTTGAAGATCGCGCTGGGCAGCCTGAAGGACGTCGTGGGCGACATCGCCTACAACCTCGTCTTCCACTCCGCCCCTTACCGCGCCCCGGAGCCGTACCACTGGCACGTCCACGTGGTGCCCAAACTGACCACCGTGGCCGGCTTCGAATTAGGGACCGGCGTAATGATCAACATCGTGAACCCCGAGCAGGCCGCCGAGGAGCTGGCCGTGCGGGTCCCCGTCGCCCACGGCGCCTGAAGCCACCGGGCGGCGGACCTCAGGCCGGCTCACGCCAACTCGAAGCAGGTCGATCCGTACGGGGCCAGGGTGATCGGATAGGGATCGGGGCCGACCAGGGGGAAGGCCACCCGACCCAGCAGTTCGATGGGCTGGCGGCCCGCCCACTGCTCCACGTGGATCTCGGCCGGCTGGGCCAGCCGGCTCAGGTTGTGCACGCAGAGGACCGGGTTGACCGGACCATGGTGCGGGTCGTGAGGAGCTGACCGCACGAATGCCAGCACGGACGGGTTGGCCGAGGAGACCACCTCGAGCTTGCCGGTGCCCAGCACGGGGAACTCCCGGCGCACGGCCAGGATGAGGCGCATCCAGTGGAGGAAGGAGCTGGTATTGCGCTGCTGGGCCTCCACATTGACGCCGGCGAAGCCGTAGACCGGGTCCATCAGCGGCGGGAGATACAGCTGGGCGAAGTCGGCCCGGCTGAATCCGCCATTGCGGTCGGGGGTCCACTGCATCGGCGTGCGTACCGAGTCCCGGTCCCCCAAGTACAGGTTGTCGCCCATCTGGATCTCGTCCCCGTAGTACAGGACCGGGCTGCCCGGGAGGGTGAACAGCAAGTAGTAGAGCAGTTCGGACAGCCGGCGGTCCCGATCGAGCAATGGGGCCAGGCGACGGCCGATCCCCATGTGACGCTTCATTCTCGGGTCTTTGGCGTACTCGGAGAACAGGTAGTCGCGCTCCTCCTCGGTCACCATCTCCAGGGTCAGCTCGTCGTGGTTGCGCAGGAAGATGGCCCACTGGCCCCCCGGGGGGGCCTCGGGGGTCTGGGCCAGTATCTCGGTGATGGGATAGCTCTGTTCACGGCGCACGGCCGTGAACAGCCGGGGCATCAGGGGGAAGTTGAAGCACAGATGGCACTCGTCGTCATTGCCGAAATAGTCGGCCACATCGGCCGGCCAGCCGTTGGCCTCGGCCAGGAGGATGCGCCCGGGATAGTTGGCGTCCAGTTCGGCCCGAACCCGCTTGATGAAGGCGTGGGTTTCGGGGAGGTTCTCCCCGGCCGTCCCGTCCTTTTGGAAGAGAAAGGGAACGGCATCGAGCCGGAACCCGTCGAGGCCGAGGTCGAGCCAGTACCGCATCACGTTGAGCATGGCGTCGGCCACTTCGGGGTTGTCGTAGTTGAGATCGGGCTGGTGGGAGTAGAAGCGGTGCCAGTAGTACTGGTTGCGCACCGGGTCATAGGCCCAGTTGGACCGCTCCACATCGATGAAGACGACGCGGGCCTCCGGCCACCGCTGGTCGTCGTCGTTCCACACGTACCAGTCGGCCTTGGGGTTGTCACGGCTCTGCCGCGACTCGATGAACCAGGGGTTCTGGTCGCTGGTGTGGTTGATGACCAGGTCGGCGACAACCCGGATCCCCCGGGCGTGGGCCTCGTCCAGCAGGGTGCGGAGGTCGTCGACGGTTCCGCTCTCGGGATGCACCGAGTAGAAGTCGCTGATGTCGTAACCACCGTCGCGCAGGGGCGATGGGTAGAACGGCAGCAGCCAGAGACAGTCGACGCCCAGCCACTGGAGGTAGTCGAGCTTGGCGATCAGTCCGGGGATGTCGCCGACGCCGTCGTTGTTGCCGTCGAAGAACCCACGGATGAAGACCTCGTAGAAGACGGCCCGCTGGAACCAGAGGGGGTCGTCCTCGGGCGCGGGCAGGGGGAGCTGACGGGGAACCAGGTCCTTGGTCAGCTCGCCGATCGCGGCCGCACGGGGAGAGAGGTGCGGATGCCCCAGATTGAAGTCAACGGTCACCTGCGCACGCTACCTGAGGACTCGCCGTCGATGATCGGGATTCAGGCGTCGGCCGATGGCCCGGCACCGTCGGTGAACATTCCGGCCAGCAGCCGGTCGGCGGCTTCATAGGGGTCGAGGTCGCCGGCCATCATGGTGGCTATGACCGCGGCGAACCGGTCCAACGTCACGGCTCGGTCGATCCGCTCTTCGACCCGGGCCAGCAGGATCTGGTGGAACTCCCGCTCGAGTCGCGCCCGGCGGAGCGACTCGAGGGTCCCCTGGGCGCCGAGGTGGGACCGGTGGTCGCCGATGGCGGCCCACAACGCCTCCACTCCCTCGCCGGTCGACGCCACCGTCTCGACGATCGGTGGTCGCCACTCCCCAACGGCGCTGAGGTCCAGCATGAGCTCGAGGTCCCGCTTGGTCTCCCGGGCTCCGGGCCGGTCGGACTTGTTGATGACGAAGAGGTCGGCGATCTCCAGCAGTCCCGCCTTGTTGGCCTGGATGGCATCGCCCCACCCCGGATTGACCACCACGATGGTGGTGTCGGTGGCGGCGGCCACCTCCACCTCCTGCTGACCCACGCCCACCGTCTCGACCAGCACGATGGGCAGGCCGACCGCGGAGAGCAACCGCACCGCATCGGGAACTGCCACTGCCAGGCCCCCGAGATGGCCGCGGGTGGCCATCGAGCGGATGAAGACCTTCTCGTCGAGGGCGTGGTTCTGCATCCGCACCCGATCCCCGAGAATGGCCCCGCCAGAGAACGGGGAGGAGGGATCGATGGCCAGCACCGCCACCTGATCCCCTCCGTCGAATCCTTTCTCCCTGGCCATGACGATCAGGCGGTCGGTGAGCGTGGACTTTCCTGCCCCCGGAGCGCCGGTGATCCCGACGGTGTAAGCGTGGCCGGGAGCCTTGAAGGCCAGGGCGGAGACCTCCCGGGATCCGTTCTCCACCAAGGTCAGCAGGCGGGCCAGGGCGGCCCGATTGCCGGCACGGGCCGACTCGATGAGCGTCGAGGGATCGGAGTTGCGGCGGGTCGACATGAAGTGACGATCGTAGACGGGGCAGCCGAGCCGTCAGGCTCGGACCACGTGTGCGCCGAGGGACGCCAACTTGCCGTCAAGGTTCTCGTAGCCCCGGTCGACATGGTGGGCGTCGGTGATCACCGTCTCCCCGTCGGCCACCAGGCCGGCCAACACCAGGGCCGCTCCGGCCCGGACGTCGAAGGCCCGGACCGGCGCACCCGAAAGCCGGTCCACGCCCCTCACGACGGCGTGGTGGCCCTCGGTGCGGATGTCC
>JADGOF010000207.1 GCA_017883105.1 Acidimicrobiales bacterium | reverse complement strand
CCGGCGTTGCGGACCTCATCGGCCAGCTTGGTCAGTGCGACGGCGAAGACCGCCTCATCCCCGCTGTCCACAGCCTCCACCAGGGAGGCGTCCAACCCTTCGAGGGCCTCACGTTCCGCGTCGGGGACCAGATACTGCCCTTCGCCCAGGATCCGCACGATCATGAGGGCTTGTCCCCGGTCTCTGCAGTGGCCGTTTCGGCCGCACCGAGTTCGGCCGCCGGTGCGCCGGCCCCGACCTCGGCCTTGAGGGCGGTCAACTCGGCATCCACCGTCGACGTCGTCGAAGCCTTGTCCAGCTGGGCCTGGATGTCGTCCACCGGGTTGGTCAGATCAGTGAGGGCTCCGGACGCCAGCAACTCATCCATGGCGCCGGCGCGGGCCTGCATGCTGTCGATCTTGTCCTGGGCCCGCTGCATGGACATGCCGGCATCACTCATCGATTCGGAGATCCCCGACACGGCCTCGCCGATCTTCGTCTGGGCCTCCGCCGCGGTGTAGCTGGCCTTCATGGTCTCCTTCTTGGTGCGGAAGGCGTCGACCTGGGTCTGCAGCTTCTGGGCGGTGTCGATCAGCTTCTGTTCCTGCGCGGCGACCTGCTGGTGCTGGATCTGGAGGTCGGTCAGTTGCTCAGCCAGTGCCGCCCGCCGGGCCAGGGCCTCCCTGGCCAGATCCTCGTTGCCCTGGGTGAGGGCAGCCTTGGCCTGCTGTTGGAGCTTGTCGGCCTGTTGCTGGAGCTGGGTGGCCTGCAGTTCGATCCGCTTCTTGGCCGTGGTTACGTCGGCCACGCTGCGGCGGACCTTCTGGAGACTTTCCAACTGCTTCTGGTAGGAGAGGTCGAGAGATTCCCGCGGGTCTTCCGCCTTATCGAGCAGTTTGTTGGTCTTGGCCTGGACAATTCCCGACAGGCGCTTCATCACGCTCATTGATGGATCCTTCCTCGCTCTTCGCAATGGGAGCTTAGGGCCTCCCTGCCCGGTAGCGTGATCGGCGTGTCCGATTCGCTGTGTCTGTTGACCGTCCACGCCCATCCTGACGACGAAGCGTCCAAGGGGGCGGGCTCCGTGGCCCGCTACCACGCAGAGGGGGTGCACACCGTCCTCGTGTGCTGCACAGGTGGGGAGGAGGGGGAGATCCTCAATCCCGCCCTCGACACGCCGGAGGTGCGTGACAACATCGGCGAGATCCGACGTGAAGAACTGATGAGTGCCACCGAGATCATCGGCTACGACGAGGTGGTCATGTTGGGCTATCGGGACTCGGGAATGGCGGATTCCGAGGCCAACGGCCGTCCGGAGAGCTTCGTCCAGGCGCCCCTCGAAGAGGCGGTCGAGCGCCTGGTGAGGATCGTTCGCAGCACCCGACCCCAGGTGATGGTGATCTACGGTGACGAGCAGTCGTCCTACCCGCATCCGGACCATCTTCGGGTCCACGAGATCGGGGTCGAGGCCTTTCGGGCCGCCGGTAACGTGGAGCGCTATTCCGATTCGGGCGACGTCTGGCAACCGGACAAGCTCTATTACACGATCTTCTCCGCAGCCCGGTTCCGCGCCATCCACGAGAAGTTCGTGGAACTCGGTCTCGAGTCGCCTTTCGACGACCAGTGGCGCAAGCGTTGGGAAAGCGTTCCCGAGGATCCGGCTACCACGTCCATCGATATCTCCGAGTTCGCCGACGTGCGAAGCGGGGCGCTGTTGGCCCACGCCACCCAGGTGGACCCCAATTCTCCGTTCTGGTTCGGGTTGCCGCCCGAGGTGATGCGCACCATCCATCCCCATGACGACTACCGGCTGGCCCTGGTCAAAGGGGCCGACGGTCGGTTGGTCCCGCCCCCGGTGAGCAACACCGTCGAGAGCGATCTGTTCACCGGCATCCGAGGGGCGGCGGCATCTGGCCGGTGATCCGACACCGTCCGATCGGCCAGCTTGCCTCCGATCCACCGGCCCCGACCGATCCAACGGGCACGGCGTCCCGCCGATAGCATCACAGCGGTCGAAGACAGCGAGGTGGGGTGAGCCGTGGCGAAGTGGCTATCCGCAGAGTGGTTCAGCCAGACCCGGGCGCTGACCGCCGGTCAGCCCGATCGCCCCGGGCTCACCGCTCGGATCCAGTACGAGATCACCGGCGGTCCCGACGGAGACGTCGCCTACTACTTGGTACTGGAAGACGGAAAGCTGCTGGACAGTGCGGCCGGGACCGTCGAGTCACCGGACGTCACGGTGACCCTGGCGTGGGATGACGCCGTCGCCGTCCACAAGGGGGAACTCGACCCCAACGTGGCCTTCATGCAGGGCCGCATGAAGGTGGCCGGCTCGATGGGGGTGATGATGGCCCTGCTTCCGGCCACCAACACGCCCGAGTATCAGGACCTCCGCCGCCGGATCGCCGCCATCACCGAATTCTGACCACTCCGACCGCTCCGGGGTTCGAGCCGCCGAGTAGGGGTAGGTGGATCGTTCCTGCGCTCTGCAGGAGGATCAGTGTGACGGTGGCACCGATGAACAGGATCAGGGCCACCACAAGAAAGGGTTGCGCCTTCGACCACCAGGACGACGGTGCCACCGCCCCGGATCGTCGGTGTCTTCGGGCACCTGGATCAGGCCCTACGACGGTAGTGAGCGAAGATGCACCTGAGGGGCCCTGATGCCTGACTGCAAAGGCGGTGATCCTCTGGGAGAGCGTTTTCGGATCTCCCCGGGGCAGCAGGAACCGATAGGTGCCATACGGCGTCTGGACGGCGATGAGGGCGCCGGCCTCGGCGTGAGGGAGGGCCCGGTTGGTGGCTTCGGGGTCCGTCACCACGCTGCTGCGCTCGACCGGGACCTGGGTTCGGTTGAGCTCCGGGTCGACCCACCATTCGGGAATGATCCCGCCAGCCCATGGTTCTACGACGTGGTTCGCCACCGATGACCAGGGCAGCACCCGGGGCAGCTCGCCGGGGGACCGGACGACGCCGATCCCTTCGTCCCCGAATGTGAGGGCGTCGATGGCCACAGGGTCGTTTCCTACGGAGTCGAGGAGTAGTAGCCCATCAAGTCGAAACGGGAGCGGAGCGGGTGTCGCTGGCGATCCGGCCGACAGGGGTGATCCGGCCGACAGGGGAGTGGAGACCGGGGGGGCGACCGCATCAGCTCCAGACTGTTCTCCCTCGACCACGGCAACTCCCATCAGTGGTCCATCAGGATATCGGCGCCGCCCCAGTGGTTCAGCCTCGATGGGCTCCGACCGGGCTTGCGGGTCGGTTGGGGTCGACGCCCCGGTGTTCGACCAGACCCGGGTTGAGGCCGTTCAGCTGCGACGCATAGCCTCCCGGAGGGGACGGTACCCGATGCGGGTCACCCCCGCCTTGGTCAAGAGCTGATCGAGCCCACGGTCCGCCACCAACAGGACGTGATCGGCCACGCGTGCCTCCCAGTCGAGGGCGATGGCCCGCAACTCGGGGGTGTCGACGGCCGGCCGGAACGTGACCTCGGTGATGCCCGGCTCGAGTCCGGCGACCAATTCCAAGAAGGCATGTCGGGTCACCAACGGGGGAAGCGTGACGAAGTGGTCCGCGAACAAGACTCCCTCCTCGGCTGCCAGTTGACGAACCGGAAACCCCACATTGGGTTCTGCGCCCGCACTGAGCAGACCCAGGGGAAGGGCGAAGTCGACGGCCAGCTCGAGATAGATATCGAAGAACTCGGGCCGCAGCAGCAGGGCGTCGAGGTGGGCGTCGAGGTGGCTGATGTCGAAGCCCCAGAGGACGGCTCGCTCGATTTGGGCCCGGCACTCACGACGGACCTCGTCGAGGTCCGCATGGTCCCAGACGTCGGAGACCGTGCGCGGAAACCCACCGTCTCCGTCCAGGAGCGAGGGGGCCTGGGTGAGGGGTCCCCAGCGGTAGAGGTCGTGTTCGGCGTTGAGGGTTAGGCGCACTCCGACGTCGTCGCCCCGGAATCGTGAGGCTGACTCCCGCGCCCAGGGTGCGGGCACGATCAATGAGGCGCTGGTCCCGATGCCCTGGCGGAGTGCGTCGTAGACGCCGACGGAGGCGGCGTGGCAGAAACCGAGATCGGCGCAGTTGAGGATCAGCAGTCTGGCATCTGGCGGGTAGTCGAGACGTTCTGCAACGGTCGGCATGCCTCGACCGTAGCGCCGAAGAACCTCAGGCGGCGCGTCCGGCTGATCGGGGGTCACGACCGGAGGACGCGCTGCCACCCGGGAAGGCCGGCTCTTCCAGTAGTGCCCGAGCGGCGGCCACCCCGGCCCGGCCCACTCGGCGGGTGTGCTCGTCGAGGCGCCACTCATCGTCGGTGCCCTGACGTCCGCCGGCGGCCACCGCCGGAAGTGGGAGTTGGAGCTGGTCGTGCCTTTTGTGACGTGGACGATCTGTCTTCATGGGACCGACTATGCCCGAAGGGTGTATTACGGAACCCATGACAGATGGAATCGCAGTGGGGGCCACCGGACCGCGGTACGGGATCACCGTGCCCTTCGACGGGGTGAGCCTCCCAGACCACCACAGGTGGTACGAGGAATTGGTGCGCCTGGGCTACACCGACGTGTGGTCGGCGGAGACCGACGGATCCGACGGGTTCACCCCGTTGGCCCTGGCCTCGGCCTGGACACCGTCACTGCAGCTGGGGGTAGCCATCATCCCGGCATTCACTCGGGGGCCCGCATTGTTGGCGCAGAGCGTCGCCGCCCTGGCCGAGGCCGCGCCGGGCCGTTTCACCTTCGGCCTGGGTACCTCGTCCGATGTGATCGTCAGCCGTTGGAACGGCATCGAGTTCTCCGAGCCGTACAAGCGGGCGCGGGATACCATCCGGTTCCTTCGGTCCGCCCTGGCCGGTGAGAAGGTGGATCACGAATACGACACCTTCACCGTGCGGGGATTCCGGTTGGCTCGCCCAGTGGAGCACCCCCCGCCGATCTACCTGGCCGCCCTCCGGCCCGGGATGTTGAAGCTCGCCGGCAGCGAGGCCGACGGGGTGAT
>JADGOF010000206.1 GCA_017883105.1 Acidimicrobiales bacterium | reverse complement strand
AGGGGCGTTCAAAGCATCAGAGTGGCGTCGGGCGCCCGGTCAATTTCCACCAGTTTTGGTCGATTTCGGTCGCTTTCGAGAAAGACACCAGCCACCTAGAGGCTGAGGACGAGTCGCGGTGCCCGGAGTTCGCGTTGGAATTCTGGTCGAAGGCAGGGGGAGGATTCGAACCTCCGACCTTCGGGTTATGATCCCCATCTGAACCGTCCAGAGCCTCCGGGTCGGTCCTCCACCGTCCTCTTAGTTTGCTTTTGACCAGGTACTTTCCGTAACTGGCTCTCTGAGCAGGATCACCTCTCCAACAAGCTACGGGTCAGTTGTAGGGATTTTGTAGGGATGACACCAACGCCGTTCGGGCTCACACAAGGTGGTACCCGAACGGGGTAGTCCGGCGATGACGATGGGCCGAGGAGTGTTGGTCATTGACGGCTTTCTGTGGGGTCCGGTCCCGGGTGGATGGCACGGGCGGCGGCGACTCCGACCGGGCACCAGGGGCTGGTTCGGGTCAGACCCTATCCGATAACGTGCAAATCGGGTGCGAGCGGCCGCTCGCCGGGTCGGAGGCACGGCCTTCACGGGAGTGGTCCTCGGCCAGGCTCGGGGTCGGCATCGGCGAGAGCCGGAAGGGGGGACGGATCCGGTGACCGAACTGCTGAGCGTGGTGCTCCCGACGCACGAACGACCGGAGCGACTGCGCGAGGCGGCTCGTTCCGTGCTCGACCAGGACTACCCGGCCATCGAGCTGGTCGTGGTCGACGACGGATCGTCAGAACCCACGGCCCGGGTACTCGACGAGCTGTGCGCCCAGAACCGACGCCTGGTGGTGGTTCGCCACGACGAGCCCCGCGGCTCCTCGGCCGCCCGAAACGCCGGTCTGGCCGCGGCCAGTGGGGAACTGGTGGCCTTCTGTGACGATGACGACAGATGGCTGGCCGGAGCGGCTGCCTCGGCGGTGGCTGCTCTGGGCCCGACGATCGGGGTGGCCTACGGCTGGCATGAGGTACTCCACGAGGCCACCGGACGCCTGGTGACGTTCCGGCCCCCGGAGGAGTGCAACGCCATCCTCATGCGGTGGGTCAACGTACCCGCCATCCTCTCCGGTGTCGTCCGTCGTTCGATGGTGGGCGATGCCCTGGTCTTCGATACCGACCTCTACACCTCCGAGGACTGGGATCTGTGGCTGCGGTGTGCCGACCGGGCCCCGATGGCCATGGTGGCCCAGCCGCTCTACCGCTATGTGCAACATCGGGAGGACCGGGTGACCGACAGCCTGGCCGGGCATGCCGAAGGCCATCAACGATTCCTCGACAAGCACCGGTCCTCCATGTCCAGCGCCTGTATCGCTCATCATGAACTGGCCATCGCCCTGGCCACTCACGACCGGCAGGCCGTTACGGGCCAGCTGGGTCGCCTGCTGGTGCATCCGGGCCGGACCGGCGGTGTGGCCCTGATGGCGGGCCAGCTCCTGGCCAGTCGGGTCGGACGGAAGCGGGAGGACCCGGGCCTCCCACTCCGCTTCGCCGCCAAGGTGGTGGCAGCCTGCACCGGCCCGGTCCCCGTCGATGGGCGAGCGCCCGCCCGCCCGCCACGTTCCCCGTCGCGCTCATTGCTCTCCTCGCGCCCCCCTATCGGCGCCTTCTGGGGCTGGGCTCAGGTAACGGCTAGTCGGACCTCTACGGCCGAGTTGGTGAGCGGCTCCGCCCTGGTGCTGTCGCCGCACCCTGACGACGAGACCATCGGGTGCGGACTCCTCGTGGCCGAAAAGGTGGCCGCCGGTCAGTCGGTCACCTTGGCGTTGGCCACCGACGGGAGGGCCGGCTGGTACTCCAGGCAGCCCCGACCGTCCCCGGAGGAGATCGCTGTCCTCCGCCACCACGAGTGGCACCGGGCCCTCGATGCGCTGGGTGTTCCTGAGGACCATCGCGTCGAACTGGGATTTCCGGACAGCGCACTGGGCAGTCACGAAGGGGACCTGGTGAGCCGCATCGCGGGGCTGTTGCACTCCCTGTCCCCGACCCAGGTCTTCGTGGCCGGCCGCGATGACCCGCATCCCGACCATCGGGCGCTGGCCCGGGCCACCCGCCAGGCGGTAGTCGAGGTCTACGGACACCCGTCGGAGAGCGCCACCCCGGGCCGCCCCATGCCGGCCGTTTACTCCTACCGGGTCTACCCGGGCGCCGGTCTGTGGCCCGAGGGCCATCCTCCTCGGGCCACCCTGGTCATGACCATTAGAGAGCTGGGTCGTTCCGTGGTCGGTCTGGTTCGCCACCGACCGAGCCTGCTCCGGGCCCCGGGCCGCCGATCGGCCAAGGTGGCGGCCATCAGGGCCCACGAGAGCCAGCGACTGCTCCTCGACGGTGAGCTCCGCTACGTATGGGGAACCGGAACCGAGCTCTTCCAGCCCGTGGACGTATGGCGGTCGGACGGACCACATGGTTCGGACCCGCTGATCGCCTGAGGGCCCGGCGTTCCCGGTGGGGGCGGTTCTGATCCCAATTGTCTGATCCCAATTTATTGTCCTCCCCTCTCCACCTGTGGAAGTTTGGAGGCATGAGAGTCCCTGTCGTCGCTCGGCAGGCCTATCAGCGTCTCCCGGTCACGGTGCGTTCGGCGCTGGTCCATGCCGGGGGCATCTACGCCCCGTGGGATGAGGGGTTCGACTTCACACCGCCGGCCCTGCACGGTGACGAGGTGGCCGGTCCTCCTGAGTTCGTCGGGGTCGGCGTGCAGAAGGCGGGCACCAGTTGGTGGTACTCGCTGATCGCCGAGCATCCGGGGGTCAGCGACCGGGACGACGTGCCCAAGGAGCGGCACTACCTGTCGAGGTTCGCCGTGGAGCCCTTCGGGCCGGCCGAGGTGGCCCGCTATCACGGCTGGTTTCCGCGACGGCCCGGCACCATCGCCGGTGAGTGGACCCCGGACTACCTCTGCTATCCCTGGGTGGCCCCCGTGTTGGCCATGGCGGCCCCGGAGGCCAAGGTCCTGGTGCTCCTGCGCGATCCCATCGAACGGTTCCGGTCGGGGTTGACGTTCCGGCTCAACATGGGTGCTCCCGAAACCTCGGCCACCGTGGCCGATGCCGTGCACCAGGGGTACTACGGACGCTCCCTGCGTCGGCTGTACCGACACTTCCCGGCCGAGCAGGTGCTGGTCCTGCAGTACGAACGGTGTCGAGCCAACCCGGAGATCCAGTTGGCCGCCACCTATGCGTTCCTGGGCCTGGAAGCCTTCGAACCACCCGAACTGCGCCGTGAGGTCAACGTCTCCCGGCGGGAGAAGGTACCCATGGACCCCGGGGCCCGGCAGCGCCTGGTGGACGGTTACGCATCCGATGTCGCCGACCTGGTGTCGCTGGTGCCCTCGATCGATCTGGCCCTGTGGCCGGACTTTGCCGGGATGACCTCGTGAGTCTCCGGCCCACCGTGGGGCGGGCGCTCCGTCAGGTACCGGCCCCGGTGCACCGGCTGCTTCCGTCGGCCGTGCGGGCCGAGCTCCGGGTCCGTTGGGGGTGGACCCATCCGGGCGATGTCGGGTTCCGCTCCGATCCGCCTCCGGCCGGTCCCGGGTGCGCGGTGGGCCCGCCCGACTTCATCGTGCCCGGGGTGGCCGACGCCGGGGCCCGGGGCTGGTTCGAGGCCATCACCCGCCATCCCGAGATTGCCCGGCCGGAGGGTGAAGCGGAGGCGGCCCACTTCTTCGCCGACTTGTGTACCTCGCCGTGCGACAGCACCACCTTCGCCGCATTCCAGCGGTGGTTTCCCCGTCGGCCGGGGCAACAGGCCGGACACTGGTCACCCGACGGCCTGGCCTATCCCTGGGTGACGCCCCTGTTGGCTGCGGCTTCGCCCGAGGCCCGGTGGCTGGTCATGCTCCGTGACCCGATCGAGCGCCTGCAGGCAGGCCTGGTCCGGACCGAGGCGGAGCGTCGGACCCATGTGGGCTCCTACCTCGAGGACGCCGTGGATCGGGGGTTCTATTCCGAACAGCTGGAACACCTGCTCACCGTGATCCCCGCTGACCGGCTCCTGGTGGCGCAGTCCGAGGCGTGGATCAGGGATCCGGACCATCTGATGGCCGAAGTTGATCGATTTCTGGAGCTCGATCATGGGCGACGGAGCCCCGTCGCTCCGCCCCGCCTGCCGGACGGGGGGTCCCGCTTCGTTCCGTCGGTCCGGGCCCAGCTGCAATCGCTCTACCGCGAAGACGTGGACCGCCTCGAAGGGCTGGTGCCCGGGTTCGACCGGACGCTGTGGCCGAACTTCACCGGTTCGGCGTAGGGCCACCGGCAACCACCAAATGGTGGCTTGTGGGTGCCGAGAATGTCATCCGGGTACCTTGACCAGCCCTTTCGCGATTCATCGGTGAAGCGCGAAACTGGGCCATGGCCCTGCCGTTCCTCTACCTCGCGTTCATCCGGATCCTTCAGCTGCACCGGCTGAGGCGCCAAGACGGTGATGATCTGGCCATCGAGGTAGTCATCTAGGGCACCGTTCGGTTGAGCTAAGCGGTTGCCGGAATGGCGAGCTAGGTACTCGGACTGCCATTCACTCTTGAACAAATTTAGATTTTCAACTGTATATGATCCTACCACATTGTAGGCTATTGTGCAAGTTGACATATCATCAATGTTATCACCCAGAAGCGCATCATCCTACCTGATCAGACTACCACAGATAGACGGTTGGGACAAGGGATACGGCGATGTGCCATATAGCTATGTGAAGGTCAAATAGCGAGCCAAGTGTGACGACTGGATTATCGATTAAGCCATCGTGTATGAAGGTGGCGTTCGACGCAAATCGTCCCCGTTCAGTGGGTGGCGACGCCGTTATGCGCGCCCTCAAGGCGGCGCGCTCCTGCCATTCACGGAGATCTCGGAACGCTGTCGCTCTAGATGACCAATTCCAAGGGGTCGTCAGTGGTCGTAGGCAACGAGTGAGCGCAGAACGGGCTGTTGGCTGTGGTGGTTGTGCCAGATGGCTGCAGTCA
>JADGOF010000011.1 GCA_017883105.1 Acidimicrobiales bacterium | reverse complement strand
GACTCGTGATCGCGGCGCCGACGACCGGCTCGTACCGAAGTTGGCAGAAGCGCTCGTAGCTCAACGGATTAGAGCATCTGACTACGGATCAGAAGGTTGGGGGTTCGAATCCCTCCGAGCGCACCAGGAAAGTCCAGGTCAAAAGGCATAAAGCCCAGTCGATCTGCTCTCCGACTATCGTCTTCCTCAGAAAAGCCAACAGAAAAGCCAACAACCGTGTTGGCTTGGCAGGAGGAAGCGTGTCGGGAAGCAAGCGACTGATCCGAGGTAAGGACACCTGGCAGCTTCGGGTGTACATCGGTCGGGACAGCAATGGGCGAGTCCGACACCTTCACCGAAACTTCCAAGGTTCGGCGCGCGCAGCCGATCGCGAGCTGGCGAGACTCGTGACCGAACAGGAGTTGCTCCCTGTTCCAATCCCGGAAGAACCGACCGTGTGGGGACCGACCACGACGATCAACGACGCCATCACGGCATGGAAGGCCAACGGGTGGGAGGATCTCTCCCCCAAGACGACGTTGGGCTACCAGAGCACCTGGGATTGTCACGTCAAGAAATCGATCGGCACCCGGCGAATCGCCACGCTCAATACCTATGACGTGGAGCGGCACTTCAGGCGCCTGAAGAGTGAAGGCTCCGGCCAGTCCTCGGTTCGCCAGGTTCGGGCCCTCATGAACCGGGCATGCAAGCTGGCTCGCAAGTGGAGTGGAGGAACGCTTCCGAACCCAGTCGCCGAGGCTGAACTTCCCTCCTGGGGCATGAGCGAGCGGCCAGACGAGGTGCGGTCGCCGGAATTGGCGGAAGTCCAGGCATTGCTGAAGGCAGCGACGGCTCACGACGAACGTTTCGGTGCATTCGTCCGTGTTGTCGCGGCCACAGGCATGCGGCGAGGCGAAGCCTGCGCACTTCGGTGGTCCGATATTGACTTCGAGGGTGCGTGTGTGACGGTCGACGAATCGGTGATCTCTGCTCAAGGCGGGGCCATTGTGAAACCTCCGAAGACGCGCGCGAGCATCCGCTCCTTGGCGCTCGACGACGACACGCTGGCCGTGCTTCGGCACCTGCGCGAAGCCCAACTCAAGCTGGCAGGTGCCTGTTCCATTGTTCTCGAAGACAAGAGTTTCGCTTTCTCCTTCGATCCGAGTGGGACAATCCCTCCGCATCCGGATGCCATGAGCCACCTTTTCTCCCAGACGAGAGATGCGGCCAAAGTCGCGCGCGATATCCACCTGCACTCGCTTCGTCACTTTCAGGCTACGGCACTCGATCCCGTGCTTCCGGAGCGCCAGAAGCAGGCTCGGCTTGGGTGGTCGACGGTGCACATGGCCCGGCACTACACCGACGCCATCGGAGCCGAGGATCGGAAGGCAGCCGTCCACGTCGGCAAGCTCCTGTCGGCCGGAGCTCCTCAAGTGCTGAGCGAAGGTGCCGAGGCCGGCTGATCATCGTGCAGCCCCTCCAATGGAGGTAGAGACGCTGACTCCCCCGGCGTCTCTCCAGCGATGAGACGTTCCACCGCGCTCCTCGGAATCCGAATGCGGGACCCGATGCGGAACATGGGAAGTGGTAGAGTGCCCGCCTTCACCGCCCGATAGAGAGTCGAGCGGGTCTCGCCCAAGAGGACGGCCGTCTCCTCAACGCTGAGTAGCGGCTTCGGATTGTGTTGCGCTCGTTTCACGGCCATCGGACTTCCCTGATTCTCTGGCCGAGCGGCAAGGCGTGGGAGCGCTGCATCCTGACAGCCAGCACGCCCAGGCTCAGCCGCGCCTGTTGACGCTGACCATTGGAGAAATGCGAAGCGAAAGTGTGAGCGTGCGGCCTACTGGATCTGTTCACCGGTCACCAATCGACGGAGGGCTTCGAGTTCCTTACGGAGCCGCCGGACCTCGCTTTGGCTTGGGCGGCCGGTGGGCTCCGCGCGGCGCTCCTCAAAGCGGGCGAACCACTGGGCACAGTTCCGCTCATCCCGAGAACGTGAGCGAGCGACATCACGGGTTGTCCCCGCCAGGCGGCTGTCCCCTTTCTGGCGTTGTCTGGAAGATGGAGTGCTGTTCATGCTGCACCACCCCAGAGGGGCACTTCGAACCGGCTGATAAGCCGACTTCGGCTCAGAAGCTGCTCCACCGGCACACGACGCGGACGGCGCACCCTCCGGCCCCGTGGGCACCCGGAGTCTCCATCGCCGTGCTGATCGGCGCCGCCTGCTTCGCCTGAGCTCCTCAGCAGCCGCGCAGTCTGCGCCGGGGAAGCGACCAGTGGAAACTCGACTCCGGTCGCGGTTACGAGCACGAGCCGAAGGTCGCTGATCGGTGGCGTCTCGTCTCCTGGCGAGTGGCCGGATCCTTCGACGACTCGAAGTCGGTTGTTTCCGGATCCCCCTGCCGGCGTCAGCGCTCCCGGTGGGAGCCCTCCACTCGACACCTCGTCGGGATCTCGCTCTACGGCTGACGATGATCGGGACATCTGGTCTCCCTTGTTTGTGACAGGGCCTTCTGCTCCCGTCACGACTCATCGTCCAGACGGACGTCACCCGCAATGTCACCCGCCGGGAGCGTTCACGGAGCAACCCGAGCGACCAAACGTCACCCTCAAGGCACCAACGTCACCCTGAGCCCGGATCGGCTCGGAAGTGGGCCCGGCTCACCGACGTTGATTGGATTCCCCTCCGTCTTCGACGCTCGGTGAGACCATGACCACGGACCGTATGCGGTTTACGGTATGTTGCATACGGTACGTGGTTCAACTACGATGACCGCTGTGATGCTGACGAGGGCCGGAGTTGGCGAAGGCAGGTCGAGTCAGACGAAGGGGAACGCTGGTGGTTCAACAAGCGCGCGGCACCTCGAGCCCGAAAGGCGCCAAGGTGCCAGAGCCCGACGGTCAGTCGTGGGAGGCCCGGCACGTCCGTGCCACCTACTGGCTCGATCGAGTGCTCCGAGAAGAAGTTCGATCAGAGGCCGAACGCCGAGGTTGGAGTGTCTCTCAGTTCGTCAGCTGGGCACTCCAGCGGGCGCTGGACAAGGGTCACTGAATCTCCAAGATCTGGTCGGCGGCAACGAGCTGGGACTGGATCTCCGGCGACAGCAACGTCACCCTCGCAGGGATCCGGTGGAGTCGAGTGCATCCGACGGACCCCGGAACAGTGACCGTGTGCGGGTCCAGTCCAGGCCCCTGACCAGGGAGGGTGACGTTCAGGGTGACGTCGGACTGACCGGTGCTGATCGCCCGAACGAAGTTCGGAATTCGTCGATATATCCGATTGACCCGGGCCTTCATGGACCACGAAATGTTCCCAGTTCGGGGGCCGAGGGTGACGTTCAGGGTGACGTTGGACAGTCATGCTGCGTTCGGATGCGCATCCCCGACGGTGTGGCATGCAGAGCCCGGGCGGTAACGGGGACTGCGTCCTAGGACGAAAGCAGGAGTGAACCGAATGAGTGGCCATGGGCAGAAGGGCAGAGTTCGGAACTGGTTCTTCGGTTGTGGGTTGACCCTGGCGGCCATGGGGCTGGCCGCCTGCGGATCGGGATCCTCGTCATCGATCTCGACGACGCGTTCGAGTCCGACGACGTCTCTGGCCAGCCCGACAACGACGACCACCAGTGGATCCACCTCGGGGGACCAGGCGGCCGTTCTGAACGCCTGGCAGTCGGCCCAACAGACCCTCTACGGCTACCTGCAGGCACCGTGGCAGCAGGATCGGGCCAACCTTGTGGCCGGCCAGACGGCGGTCACGCTGTGGCCGAACCTGGCCAACTACTTCGTCGATCCCGCCCTCAAGTCCGAGCAGACGTTCCTCGTCGGCGTGAAGATGGGCCAGCTCAACGGCCCGACGTCCTTCGATCTCGGTAGCCCGAAGGTGTCGACGCTTAACCCAACGACGGCGACGGTCACCGGCTGTATTCACGACACGGGGACCACCACTGCGGCCGGCAAACCGGGCCCGGCCACGTTGGACGGTGGAGCTGGTAGCGGCCAGGGATCGTGGATGCTCCAGTTGATCGGGGGCTCTTGGAAGATCGCCTCCTTCAAGACATCGTCTGTTGCGAAGTGCCCATGAGGAGGGCGCTGAAGGCAACGGTTGCAGTCGTTGGCCTCACGGCGTTGTGGATGTCTCTTCCGACGGTGAACGCGTTCGCGGGAGGCATCACTGGTACCTGCACGGATAACGGCAGCACCGTCAGCTGCGGAAGCGGAGTGTCAGGCACCACGGGCACCGGTTCGGGCTCCGGTGGCGGAAGTGCCCCGACCGGCGGCGGCGGTGCGACCACTGTCTCCGTGCCGACATGTCCGAACTACGTGCCCTATTCGTCTGAGTTTCCCGGCCAGGACGGCGGTCCTCCGCCAGCCGGTGCGACCCAACCCGGTGCCTGGTACTTCAACACGTGTGCCATTGGAAGTGCGGCCAGTCAGGCCACTGGCGTGGTGTGGTTGGCGACCGGTCAGGCGGCACCCACTGTCCCGCCACCCGATCCTGCCGTTGCCGGCGCCCAAGCGGCTAGCGAGTTGCAGCTCCCGACCCCCGCCTTGACCCTCAGTCCGTCGACTACGGGCTACGTGAATCTGGCCGAGTGGCTCTGGATCACCTCCTCGATGTGGCATCCGCTTTCCACAACGGCCCAGGCCTGCAATGCCGGTGGATGCGTGGCCGCCACCGCTACCGCCACTCCGTCATATGTCACTTGGGAAACAGGCGACGGATCGACGGTCACCTGCAACGGCCCCGGCACCTCCTACGACCCTGCTCTCCCCGCCACCGACCAGTCGACGACCTGCTCGCACACCTACACCACCACGTCGGCTGGCCAACCGTCTCCCGACAGCAATCCGAACGATGCCGCCTTCCCGGTCACCGCCACCATCACTTGGACGGTGGCCTGGGCGGGACCCAACGGCTCGGCCGGTGCCCTGCCCAGCCTCACCACCCGGGGAGTGACCTCCCTCAAGGTGGCCCAGATCGAGTCCGTGAACAACTGAAGATCGGGAGTGCCCATGGCCATCACTACCGCCCCCACCCGCTCCGCCTTCACGGCGCCACCCCCCGCCGGGGAGAGCCGGGCCGGCGGGCTGAGGATCTCGTCGACCACCCACCAGCGTCGTCCGTGGCAGATCGGGCTCGGCGTCGCCCTGGTGCTGGTGTGCGCTGCTGTGGCGGGCGCGGTCTTCCAGTCGTCGGCCAAGAAGGTGTCGATCCTGGTGGCAGCCAAGGGCCTGCCCGCTGGCACCGTGCTCACGGCGGGCGACCTCGCCACAGCGTCGATTCCGGCCTCGGGCGCCATTACGGCCATGGCGGCCACAGGATCCGCAGTCGTGGTCGGACAGCAGCTTGACACCCCCGTCTACCCCGGCCAGGTGCTGGTCAGACAAATGCTGGCCGCCACCCCGCAACTTGCTTCGGGCGAACAGGTGGTGGGCGCGCTGTTGAAGGGCGACCAGATGCCCTCGGTGGCCCTGGTGGCCGGCGACACCGTCCAAGTGGTCGCCGTCCCCCAGACAGGTCAGGGATCGACCATCGGAGGAACCATCGGGAAGACGCTGGTCCCCTCGGCCACCGTCTTCGCTGTCGGTCCCCCACCGGCGAATCAAACCCAGTACGTGGCCTCGGTGTCCTTGGAAATCCCAGGCTCGGAAGCAGCCCAGGTCACCTCCTACGCGGCTGCCGACCAGATCGGTCTTTCCCTGGTCAGCGAGGGGACAACGTCTGCACAAACAAAGTCGGGAGGTGCACAGTGACCCTGATCGCCCTCGCCTCCGTCAAGGGCTCACCGGGGGTTACCACGGCGGCCACCGCCCTGGCCGCCAGCTGGCCGGAGGGCCGCCAGGTCCTCCTGGTCGAGGCCGATCCCTTCGGCGGTGACCTCGCTCCCCGCTACGCAATGGCCCCCACCGGAGGCCTCTCCTCCCTCTTCGCGGCAGCACGGCGCGCCCTCGTCCCCGAGGACATCTGGGACCACGTCGACCACCTTCCCGGGGGCCTTCCGGTTCTGTTCGGTCTGGGAGGCCCGCACCAAGCTGTCGCCAACGAGAAAGCGTGGCCGATCGTCGCCGGTGCGCTCAGCGCCATCGACGCTGATGTCGTGATCGATGTGGGGCGGCTGCTCCCCAACCTTGGAGGCGGCGTCCGGGACGTGCTTGCCCAGGCTGATGCGTTGGTGGTGCTGTGCCAGTCGACGCTCGAGGCCATCGTCCATCTGCGGGAGGCACTGCCCGGGCTGGCCGCCGAGTTGCGAGGGCGCGGTCTCCTCGTCGTCCCTACGGGAACCGCCCAGTTCTCGGCGACTGACATCGCACGCACCCTGCAGGTCGAGGTACTCCCACCTATGCCCGACGACCCGGGAGCAGCAGCCGCATTGGCGAACCGGCGGGCGGTGAAGAGACTTGAGCGAACCCGGTTGCTCCGATGGGCGGACGACACCGTCCGGGCGTTGGGCATAGACCCGACTTCGCCGGTCGGGGCCGATCCAATATTGGTGCCCGAGGCGTTGACCGGAACCGACCCCGCTGACGTTGCTCCACCCGGGGGTGCAGCGCCCACCGACGTCCTCGCTCCAGCTGGTCCCGTGGACATCCACCAACCGAAGAAAACCGTCGATCGAGCCGTGCCGGAGGGCGAGTTGGCCGGGGCCGGCTCCGGGTCGACGAGGGAGGCGGGCCGGTGAACGATTCTGAACGTCGGGATGTCGAGCAGTTCGCCGCCGAGCACGTGGCCGACGGCATCGTCCGCTACGGAGCCGCCGGCATGAGCGAAGGCGAGCGCCGCTCGTTCGTCGAGAAGCTGGCCAGAGAAGCCATCGACGAGGCGGCCCGGTCCATGGTGGAAGGGGCGGTCACCACACCGACCGCGGAAGAAGAGGAGCAGATCGTCCGGCGACTGGTTGCCAGCCAGCTCGGCCTCGGTCGCCTCCAGATGCTGCTCGATGAGGACGACATCGAGAACATCAATATCAACGGTGCCGACACCGTGTGGGTCAAGCGCGCGGATGGGATCAAAGAACAGGTTGACCCGATCGCCGACTCCGACGAGGAGCTCATCGAGCTGGTCCAGCGAGCCGCCCGGGCCCACCACACCGGAGGCGAGCGCCGGATAGACAGCGCCAAGCCGATCGTCGACCTGCACCTGGCCGGGGGTCACCGCCTGTCGGCCATGATCGAGGTGTCCGACCGGCCGTGTGTGTCCATCCGCCGGCACCGTCTTGTCGACCCAGTGCTGTCCGACCTGTCCGACTCGATCACCGACGAGCTGGGCCGGTTCCTCGCTGCGGCAGTGCGGGCCAGGCTCAACCTGATCGTCTCCGGGGGCACCGACGCCGGAAAGACCACCCTGCTTCGCGCCCTGGCGGCCGAGGCCGACCCGGCTGACCGGATCGTCACCATCGAGCTGTCCTACGAGCTCGGGCTGCACGAACTGCCTCATCGCCATCCCGACTGCGTTGGGTGGGAGACGAGGGAGGCCAACACCGAGGGCCAGGGGGCGGTGTCCATGGAGTACTTGGTGCAACGGGCAAACCGCCACGACGCCGACCGGGTCATCGTGGGCGAAGTGCTGGGAGACGAGATCGTGCCCATGCTCAACGCTATGACGGCGGGCAAGGCCGGGTCGATGTGCACCATTCATGCCGACTCAACCGAGGGCACCTTCGGCAAGATCAAGACCTACGCCTCCCAGTCGCCCAAGCATCTCTCTGACAACGCCGCCGCCCAGCTCACCGCCCAGGCGCTGGACCTGGTGATCTTCGTGCGTAAACGGCCCGACGCCTCGGGACTGGCCCGGCGGTATGTGTCCTCGGTGCGGGTGGTGGAGGACGCCGACGGCCCCCACGTCATCTCGACCGAGATCTTCGCCGAGCCAGAAGGCGGTGGACCGGCCGTGCTGCACCTGGGCATGCCACCCGGCCTGCGGGAACGCCTCGCCGACGTGGGATATGTGGCGCCAATCCACGGGTTCGGTCGATGACCCCGGTCGTCGTCCTGGTCGGGGCCGGCATCGGGGTGGGCATCGCACTGGTGATCTCGGGTTTCTGGTCGACCGGTGCTCCGGTCGGGCGGATGTCGATGGTGAAGCGCTTGGACCCGGCCAACCGGCAGGCCGCCATCTGCGCGGTCGCACTCGCCCTCATCGTCGGGCTGGTCACCCGTTGGCCGGTGGGCGCGGCCATCGGTGGAGCCGTGGGGTGGACCCTGCGCTCGGCCCTCCAGCCCAACACCTCTCGTCGGGTCACCAACCGCCTGGAAGCTTTGGCCACCTGGATCGAGGCGCTCCGGGACAGCATCGCTGCCCATCGGGGGCTTCTCGCCGCCATCGAGTCCACGGTGCACACAGCACCACCGTCGATCCGTGACAACGTGGCCGCCCTCGTCGTCCGCATCAAGAGCGGAGTGGCCCTCGATGCCGCTCTCTACACCTTTGCCGACGAGCTGGGCGATGCCGCCGTCGACGAGGCTGTCGCCCCACTCATCCTGGCCAGCCGGTTCGGAGGATCCGACCTGCAGAGCCTGCTGGCCACCGCCGCGGCCAACACGAGAGACCAGATCGCCCTCTGGCAACGCATCGAGATCGCCCGGGCCAAGCCCCGGCGGGACATGCGCCTGGTCATCGCGGTGACCCTGGTCTTTACGTTCGGCGTGCTCCTCATCGGTCACGGCTACTTCAAGCCGTTCGGTACCCCGGTCGGCCAGATCGTCCTTCTGGCCGTGGCCGGTCTGTTCGCCGCCGGCTTCGCTGCCATGAACCGGCTGTCGCGTCCCCAACCCATGCCCCGGCTGTTCGGTAAGGGCGAGGGCTTCACAGCTCCGACCGATCACACAGACCTACCGGCATCGGCCGCCTCGTCCAGACACGACCAACGCAGAGGCAGCCCAGTCAGAACTGGCGCGGCTCCGGCCCGGGCCGGACGGAAGTAGGGGGTCGAGATGGTCGTCATCATCCTCATGGGACTCGGTGTGGGTGTCGGCTTGGCCGCCGTTGTCTGGGGGCTCTTCCCTCCGCCGCTCACCCTTCGGGCGGCACTCGCCCGTCTGTCCGGAGAGCACGTGACCGCCCCGACGGACGTCTTCACCCAAGGGGTCGGCGGGGCCCGTCGACTCTGTGGGCACCTGCTCGAGGTCAACGTCCGCAAGATCCAGAGACTCGCCGACATCGTTCTTCCCGACTTGGCCATCACCGGCACGCCGACCGAGACGTTCGCGGTCAAAGTCGTGGGCTACGGGATCGGGTTGGCTTTGCTCGGCCCGGTGGCGTGCGTCGCCGCCGGGGCGGTCGGGGTGCATCCCGGCATCGAACTCCCTGCCCTCGGGGTCCTGGTGCTAGGTGCTCTCGGTGTTGCCACCCCGTTCGTCGATCTGCATCAGGCCGCCACCCGTCGTCGCCGGCACTTCTGCCACTCGCTCTCCACCTACGCCTCCCTGGTGTCGATGGCCATGGCTGGGGCTATGGGGTGGTCGAGCGCCCTGGAGGTGGCCTCCACCGTGTCGTCCACCGACTGGGCGATGCGAGAGATCGCGCAGAGCCTGCTGTGGGCCCAGGCCTACCGGAAGCAACCCTGGGAGGGCCTCGAGCGGCTAGCCGTCCGCTTCGACGTCCCCGACCTCACCGATCTGGCCCGGTCCATGTCCCAGGCGGGAGATGGAGCTCGCATCCGCGACTCCCTGGAGGCGAAGGCCCATTCGCTCCGGCTGAAGGAGACGTCCGCTCTGGAGGACTCGGCCCAGGCGGTGACCCAGAAGATGCTGCTCCCCGGCGTGCTGCTCATGGCCGGCTACGGCCTCCTCATCTTCTATCCCGCCCTGGCTTCGTTCACCGGGACCCACCTGTGATCCGCCGCTGCAGGTGGAACCGAGCGGTGAGCGATTCCAACAGCGATCCGAGTCCAGCTACTCATCAACCAACCAGCCAACAACTGCAACACGAAACGAGGAGAGGACCATGCACATGAGAGCAATCACCAGCCAACTGAGGGAGAGGGCCCGATCGGTCGCAGAGTCCGTCATGACCGTGATCCGGTTTCTTCGTGCCTACGTCTCTGCTCGGCTAACTCCGGTCCTTGGCGACGACTGCGGCGAGATCGCCTCCTGGGTGGTCGTGACCGCCCTGGTCGTCGTGGCAGCCATTGCCATCGTGACCATCGTGGTGACCAAGCTGACCGCCACCGCCAACAACATCCAAACTCCCTGAACAAATCTCGGATGGATTCCCACACGGCCGTTCCGGAAGCGCTTCTCTCAGACGCTGCGTCGTTCGAAGCTCCGCGCCCTGGAGAGCCCGGGCGGCCCTGTCAGCGGACTCGCTTCAGGGGCGATCCGACTCATGTCTCGTAACGCCTCGATGGCCGAACCCCTACCAATGGCGAGGGCGTCGGCGGCGGGACCACCGACGGCGGGACCGACATAGGGGTGACCGCCGTCGAGGTGATGGAGGGTTGGCGGAGTTCGTCGTCTGTCTCCCCGTCTTCTTCCTGCTGGTCATCGGCGGGGTCCAGTACGCCCTGTGGTCCCACGCCAGCCACCTGGCTCGGGCAGCGGCCGAGCAGGGCAGCCAGGTGGCCTCCGGCTACGGGTCGACGCCCACGGCCGGAACCCAGGCGGCCCAGAGCTTCATCGCCACCACCGGTCCCGGAACGCTGACGAATCCACAGGTTGTCACCAGCACGCTGTCGGGCGATGTCGCACAAGTGACGGTCACCGGTCGGGCCCAGGCCCTCATCCCGTGGCTCGACCTCACCGTGTCGGCCACCAGCAATGCACCGATCCAGGAGTACCGAACCAGTGGGTGACCGAGGACGTCGGGTCCGGGGGGACGAAGGCCAGGCCATCGCCGAGCTGGTCATCGTCGCCCCGGTGCTACTCATCATCATCGTGCTCATGGTCGCCCTCGGTCGGGTCGATTCGGCCCAGGGGGACGTCGAGTCGGCGGCGCGGGCCGGAGTCCAGGCAGCCGTCGTCCAGTCCGACGGAGCCAATGCCCAGACCCAGGCCACCACAGCTGTAACCAGCACCCTGGCCGGGGCCGGGCTGACCTGTCCGGCTCCCCAGATCACGACGGATACCTCCAACTTCGTAGCCGGCGGCACCGTGTCGGTGAGCGTGACCTGTGTGACCAGCTTGGCTGACGTGTCCGTCCCGGGTGTGCCCGGGTCGAAGACCCTGTCGGCCACTGCCGGGGCGCACATCGACGAGTTCCGGACGGTCGGAGGTGGCACATGAGGGTGGCTGTGATCGGGAGATGGCGAGCGCAACTGCACCGACGCACTGACCACCGATGTTCCGATGACGGACAGCTCCTCGCCATGACCGCGGTCTTCATGACCATGTTCTTGGCCCTCACCGGTCTGGTGGCCGACGGAGGCCACTACCTCGACGCCAAACAACAGGCCGCCTCCGAGGCCGAACAGGCGGCCCGAGCCGGTGCGGGGTCCCTCGACGTAGGCGAGCTGCACGCCGGCACCATTGCTGTCGATCCCGCGGTTGCTGTCACCGCAGCCGAGAACTACATGAGCTCGGCCGGCCAGCCCGGCACCGCCTGGGTTGTCGGCAACACCGTCTACGCCCAGATCAGCGAGCGCCTGCCCACCCAGCTCCTCGGCATCATCGGTGTGGGGAGTCTGGCCCTGTCAGTCACCGAGTCGGCGACCGACGTGAGTGGCATCACCACAGGAGGATGACCGTGCCCACTCGATCCAATCCGATCGCATCCAATGCAGCTCCCGTAACCCGACCTGCTGCGGGAACCCGACCGACAGGCCGCCAGGTTGCTGGCGGCTTCGGCGCCCTCGGCGTCCTGGTCATCGGGTTGGTGGGCATCCCCATCGTGCTCGCTGCCCTCGTCGGGTGGCCGCTCCCGCACTACGTCCCGAGCGGTACCCAGACGGTCCATGCCCTCGGGGCCTCGATCCCGGACTCGTTCTGGCCACGCCTCTTCGCCACCTTGGCCTGGCTGGCCTGGGCCTACTTCGTCTTCTCGGTCGCCACCAGCCTCGTCCTCCAGCTCCGCGGTCGCCGACCCGGTCACCGCTCCCACCTCGTCGGCTCGAGTGCCATGGCGGCCCTCATCGCCGCCGTCCTGATCCTCGGTCAGCTCCGTGGTGCCCATACTGTTGCCAATTCGGCGCGTACTGGACCTCCGGCCAGCCCAGCCCCCGTGGTGCAGCTTCTTTCCCAGACCAGCTCGGCGATCGTCCCCTCGCTGCCCACCGCTCCACTCTCGGCCACTCAATTAGCCGCGTCCTCTTCGATACAACCGGTCATGGTCACCCACACCGTCGTGCGCGGCGACACGCTGTGGAGTATCGCTGTCCAGTACTACGGAGACGGTGAGCGGTGGCAGGCCATCTACCAGGCGAATGTGGGCCTGTCCCAGCCGGGAGGTGGCGCCCTCACTGATGCCCACTGGATCTATCCGGGGTGGTCGCTCACCATCCCCAGCGCTACCCAGGTGCCGCCTGTGGTGCCGGCAACGTCTCCGCCGCCGCAGGCTCCTTCCCCCGCAGCTTCATCCACCTCTCCGATCGCAACTTCGCCCGTGGCCGGCACGCCGAGTCCCGTTAGCGGTGCTTCAAACAGCAGGGGTTCCAGCGGGAGCGGTTCACACGGCAACGGCTCCCTCCCTTGGAGAGTCAACGCGCCCGCCGCACACCAGCCCGACGCGAACCAACGACCTTCGGGCGTCGGGCCAGTGCCAGCGGGCCACACGGATACCGCGGAGCCCGCCGGCGCCACTTCATCCCGGCCGCCGCTGACCCTCCACCATTCCGGAATGGCCTCTCCGACCCACGCTGACCGGTCGAACGCCGGCGCCAAGGCGCATCCACCCGCTCCGCATCCGCCCGGAAGCGACATCGGACCGATTGCCGTGGGCGCGGGCCTCTTCGGCCTTACCGCCATCGGTCTGGTGACCGCGTTGGACCGCCGGCGGCGCCGACAGATCGGGCGGCGGTCCTTCGGCGGTCGCATTCCCCGGCCAGAGCCGAAGAGTCCGCCGGCCGACCTCGAGCTGCAGCTGCGCCACTACGCCCGAGCCGGCCACGTGTTCTGGGTCTGCCACCTGGCCGAGTTGCTCGGCCACGCTGCCGACCTCGCTCGTGTGACACCACCAGACGTGGTGGGCGTCGAGCTGGTTGACATTGGACTGGATGTGCTGGTGACCGGTGACAGCTCAGAACCACGGGCCCCGTTCGCACCTCGGCCCGACCGGTCGGACGTCTGGCACCTTCCCTTCACCACCGATCCGGGCGTCATCGATGAGGCCGCCACGTCCTCGCCCGTTCCTCTGGTCCTTGCCACCGTGGGTCAGGGCACCGTTGGGTCGGTGATGATCAACGTGAACCGCTACCGGTCGATCCACATCACCGTCCCCGCAGACCGGGTGGAGGGCATCCTGGCCGCCATGGCCACCGAGTTGGCCGGCACGACCGCACCCATCGGGACAGCAGTCGTTGCCGTCGGCTTTGGCTACGGCGTAGTCGATCGCCTCGAAGGGGGTGTCGTCGTCGACGATCTCGAAGAGGCGACAGCAGCGACGCAACCCGACGAGAAGGTCATCGTCCTGGTTGACCCCGAGACCACCATGGATCAGCTTAAGTATCTCGTGAGCGTTAGGGAAAACGTCCATCTGGTCACTGCGGGACCTGTCGCACCGGAGGCAACGGAGCTCATCCTTGATCCGGACCATCCGCAACTGGAGAGCCACGGGTTGGATCCGGTCCAGCTTTCGCAGGTCTGCGATGACTCGCTCGAAGAGGTGCAGACCCTCTTCGAGCTGGCCGAGAAGGACCCGGCCGCCACGGCGCACCACGTTCACGAGACCAACGAGGTGCGTCCGGCAAGCGAACCGGCGCCTGTAGGGGAGGTCATGATCGGTCTTCTGGGAGAACCGATGATTTCCGTCGGCGACGGCGATGTGCAGGATCTCGTGGCGGCCGTTTCGCCGACAGCGGGGACCAAGGCCCGCAGAGTCGTCGAGCTCCTCGTCTACCTGGCTGCTCACGGCGGTACCGCCACCCGGGGTGAGTGGCTCACCGACATCTCCCCGGACAAGGCGCTGAGCGACGGGTACGTCCGCAACCTGGTCCTCCTCACCCGACGCTCCCTGGAAGCCATCACCGGCGATCCTGATCTCCTCGCCTACGACAAGGCCACCCAGCGGTTCTCACTGGCAGCGCGGGTCACCACCGACTGGAAGGAGTTCCAATCGGTGATCCCTGATAAAGAGTCGGTGCAGTTGCGAACTGCACTGGGGCTCGTCCGAGGCGTTCCGTTCGGAGTGGATCCTGACCCGTGGACGTCGGCAGGAGGCCTCTCCTACGTCGTCGGGGACGCCATCACCGACGCGGCCTTGGCCCTCGGTGATCTCGCCTTGGACGACGGTGATACTCGACTGGCGGCCTGGGCGGCCCGACAGGGCCAACTGGCCAATCGCTATGACCAGGGCCTGTGGCGGATTCTCCTCCGAGCGGCCGGTGACGAATCTGCCCGTCAGCAGATCTGGAACGAGCTTCACGCCCTCCTCGCAGTCGATGGTGATCCCGCCGAGGATCTCGAGCCGGCCACCCTCGATCTCTACACTTCCCTCAGCATCCCGAGGCGGGCAGCTTCCGAGGTCGTCGTGCTACAGGACGATGACGACGCTGTCCTACCGACACGCCAAGCGGTGTGACGTCGTCGGAATTCATCCCGACCTCTGCTGGCTGGGCTGAGGACAGAACATCGGACGTCTGCGCTGTCCCTCTACTCGAACGCAAGGATCAACCATTGGAGTAGGGAGCAGGCTCTCCTCTTCGTGGTGACCGGTGTCGCACTTGGAGGTTTCGTCAAGCGGGTCGAAGACAAGGTGTTCCTCAATCCTGACCACCTACGATCTGGTGCCGAGCCAACGGCGATGCATGAGGCAGACTGGACCGCCTCTGCGTGAAGCACGGAGTATGCAAGGCTGATCCGAAGCCCATCAGCGGCCGCGGTTGATGTGTTCCGGGGCGATGCCAAGTTAGATCACGTGATGGCCCCGTCCTGATGAAAGTCCTCGGCTCCGGGTGATCTCGCCGATTCGGCTTGTCAGGCTGCGGCGCTGAACCGTCTCAAATGAGGACAGACCCATCAGAGGCTGACCGTTATAGGGTCGTGTCATGATCAGTCACGGGAAGATCGAGATCACCGCACTTGCAGATACTTGTGAACTAGAAGAATACGAAGACGTGAATTCTTGGACCCTTGACGCATGGACTCTGGACCAGGTCCAAGTCGATTTGGCGATTGATGCCTACCAAGCCGTCCTGGGAGGAGGAGCGTCGGCCGAAATCAAAGATCTTCTCACCGCCGAAGGTATTGATTTGGACGCACTCCTGAAAGATGGTGAGAACAGCAAGGACGATATAACACGCTCAGATGTCGCCGAACTTATTGCAGCAGCATCAATGATTGCAGTACCCGGAAATCATCCTGAGAATATGTACATGCCGAATATTCCCACTATGTCGAGGCGCAAAAGCGACAGCGGTGTCGATATTATGATTCTTGCTCTCGGCGATGAGCTACAGGATGAACTATTGCCGGACGAACAATTGACGTTTGTAAGCGTCAAACATTCGGTCGACCCTACGTCCGCTCAGTCTGTGAGGTATAAGATCGCCAATTCACTTTCGGAGACCGAGCTATCGGCCACCTACGTCACGACACAGCTGCGAGTGCTCCACGGCAGACTTTGCGAAGCAGGGACGGACATGGAGATTGCTGATCGGGTCTACTACTTCCTTCGTGGTCTCCCAAGCTCCGAGAACGTGAAGCTCGTAGGCGTTGGCGTTGTGTCTCCAGAACTCGAAGATGATTTCCTGCATCAAGTCACGCTATTGCCGGAAGCGACCGGACCCTCTGACAGATTCCGGATGGTGTTCGTCCCCGAACTAGGCACCCTTCACGAGAGTTGCCCATAATTGACCGCTCCTAACTTCAACAGGTCTCGGAGGGAACTTCGCCAGTCGCGTCTTCAAGATGCTCTTGGAATGCCACGGGTGGTCGACATTAGGCGCCATAGAGACAGGCTGCTGGAGCGACTTGCGGTACATGCAGATCACCCGGCTGAATCCTTCGAACAACTCCCATCCAGCACGGTCGACACCGTCGTGTCACTTGCGCTTGCCGAAACAGATGAAGATCCCAAAGACTCACTTCTTGTTGTTCTGCTCTGCATCAGCGTATTGGCCGCCGATGGCCAATTTGCTCGCCTCTATCTATTGGCCGACAAACTGAATACGCTCGCGGATCGAGTCGAAGTGGAACGGCCATTTCTCGCGCTAGCAGTTTCTGCATTTGGCCACGCACTCAAAGGGGACACTCCACTAGCGATGTGGTCGCTGAATGAGCGGCTTGGTCTAGGTGATCGCCAGTCAGACGAATACCAACGCACATCGGCTGATCAAGCAAGCGACGTATTGATGGCAGCGATGCTGAGGAGCGTCTTGGCTGCCGATGGATCGGCGCTTCCTCAGAGGTCGATCGAAATCGCACTAGCTCATGGGGATGGTTGGCTTCTGACGTTTGCGGAAGCAGCAGTGATCTGGTCCATGGCAGCAGCATCGGCGGATCCTGGCAGTGTGCTCCGCAGATCCGATTCGACTTTCTCTGGAGCGGATCTGCGCCCATACGTGGATGCGCTGGAGATGAACGTGCTCTACCCGGCCCAGAAGAGGGCTATCGAGGGAGGGGCTACGCACGACAGGGATGTAGTGGTATCTCTCCCAACCTCCAGCGGCAAGACACTGATTGCCGAATTCCGCATCGTTGGTTCACTAACACGCAGTCCGGGTTCGAGGGCCATCTACGTTGCGCCGTACCGATTGCTAGCTCGGCAGGTAGTGCGCAGCTTCCGTCCACGACTATCGGCACTCGGCTTAACCGTGCGCGATCTCGGCAGCTCCTTCGACCCCTCGTCGCCGTCTCACGGGAGCGAAGGGCCTCCGGACGTCGCTGTGTGCACACCTGAACGATTGGATGCCCTTCTTCGGTTGTGTGCGCAGGATTCGCAGGCTGGCAACCAAGCAGTCGATCTATTTGAATCCGTTAACGTACTCGTATTTGACGAGGCACAGCTCATAGGTCGGTCCGGCCGTGGTCCGAGATTCGAGTTCATCATTGCCCGTATTCGGGCCAAGTTCCCAGATATTCGGATATTGGCTCTTTCTGCTGCCAGTAGTTCTGTGGATAGCCTGGCAAGTTGGATTTCAGATGCGAAGCCGGTGACGGGGCATTCACGGCCGACGGGCACACTTGAAATACTTTGGGGAACCGATGGCGTCATGCACCAGAGGGTCGACCCTCGCCCAACCCAAGTCGCGAAGGTCCCTCGGGGAACGCCCAAGAAGGACGCCGCGAAGTTGATTCTCAGTTTGCGCTCGGACTACTCGCCGGTGCTGGCCGTAGAGACATCTCGGGTGAATTCGGAAGGCTTGGCTCGTGAAATCGTTCAGATGGGGCCGGCTATTGCGGCCCAATGGCGCTCTCGTCTTTCCTCTGATATGCGTAGGCAGTTGAATATCGCGATTGAGCAAGTAGTCGCGCTGCTGGGTAGCGGGCATTCTCTTGTGAGGTGCATGGAGAATGGAGTCGCCTTCCATCATGCAGGCGTCCCGACAAGCGTGCTGGAGGAAGTCGAGACTCTTGCTGCTCGCCGCATTCTGCGCGTCGTGTGCGCGACTACGACTGTGGCGGAGGGAGCTGATCTGCCATTTCGAGTCGTTGTACTTCCACACTTGAACTTTCCTGGACCAACAAGGCGGCTCGATCGCGATCTTTACCTGAATATCGTGGGCAGGGCTGGGCGTGCCAACGTGACCGTGGAAGGACTGGTGTTCATCCTGGACTCTGATGCTCCGACGCTTAGAGCTTCAGCGGATAGGCGAGTCAGTCCAGACACCGCAGCGACCCGAAAGCGACGATTCGGCCTCGTGACCAGGGTGAACGTGCGGACCACTGAA
>JADGOF010000205.1 GCA_017883105.1 Acidimicrobiales bacterium | reverse complement strand
CACCCCGACTGCACCGCGTTCACCGTCGGGACACCGGGAAGTGAGGACCTGGCCTACGCCCGCCGTCTGGCCCGAGACCTGGGCGTGCCCCACGAAGTGGTGACCATCCGGCCCCGCGATATCGGACTGGCCGAGGTCCGAGAGGCCATCCGGGTCTCCGAGGCGACGGAGTACGGCGATGCCATCAACGCGGTGGTCTCCCTCAAGGTCTTCGAACGGGTACACCAGTGTGGCATCAAGGTGGTCGTCACCGGCGACGGCTCCGACGAACTTTTCGGCGGGTACGACATGTACCGCGATGTGGCCCGGGCCGACCGCCGGCAGCTGTTCCTGCACAAGATCACCCAACTGAGCCGGACCGAACTCCAGCGGGTCGACCGGACCTCGATGGGTCAGCAGGTGGAGGCCCGAGTGCCCTATCTCGATCTTGACCTGCTGCTGCTCTCGATGCGCATCCCGTCCGATCTCAAGGTGAGGGACGGGTACGAGAAATGGATCCTGCGCGAGGCGTTCGCCGATGTGCTCCCGGACTACATCAAGGCCCGGCACAAGAGCCCGATGTCGCACTCGAGCGGCCTCCACGAGCGCATTCGCCTGTTCAAGCCGCTCTTTCCTCGCATCTACCGGTCCTACGGGTACGACGTGCTCGGGCCCATGCGCCGGGACTTCTCCGTCGAGCTCCTCCGCCACGACAACGACCTCGACGCCGCCCTGGCCGCCGCGGCGAAGGGTGGCGACTACACCACCTCGGAACGGATGCGGGACTTCGCCGGAGCGCTGCGGTGGAACCTCCGGAACGCTGCCGTCGCCAATCGTGGGCCAGCGGCCGACCCCGGCGTCGACCTCCCGGCCGGCACCAGTGGCGCAGCAGGAGACCGGTAGGGTCCCGACCATGGCGGGAGACGACCGGGAGTTTGCCCGGCGCTGCGCGTGGGCCGAGGGATCGGACGCCATGCGCCGCTATCACGACGACGAGTGGGGCGTACCGTCCCACGATGACGCCCACCTGTTCGAGATGCTCGTTCTGGAAGGGGCGCAGGCGGGACTGTCGTGGTCGACCATCCTGAACAAGCGCGAGAACTACCGCCAGGCGCTCGACGGGTTCGATCCTCACCGCATCGCCACCTACGACGAGGGCAAGCTTCTCGAGCTGTTGGACAACCCGGGCATCATCCGCAACCGGCTGAAGGTGCGTGGGACGGTGACCAACGCCCGGGCCTTCCTCGAACTGGCCGGGGAGAGCGGCTCCTTCGCCGACTACCTGTGGGCTTGGGTCGATGGCACGCCGATCGTCAACCATCCGCGGTCGGCCACCGACCTGCCGGCCACCTCCGAACTGTCGGGCCGCATGAGCAAGGAGCTCAAGGCGAAGGGTTTCACTTTCGTCGGCTCCACCATCGTCTACAGCTTCCTGCAGGCCGCCGGGGTGGTCGACGACCACGTCATCACGTGCCCGATGAAGACCAGGGGGTAGCGGGGCCTTCTCGGACTGGAAATTGTCGCGAATCGGGTCGCCTGGAAATTGACCCTATAAAATCGACCAGAGTTGGTGAATGATGGATGGTCATGAGTATCGATCCCTACATCGTCCTGGGCAGCGCGGTCGTCGGGTTTCTGGTCGGGTTGACCGGGGCCGGTGGGGGAGCATTGATGACCCCGATGCTCATCCTCCTCTTCGGGATCAAGCCGTCGACGGCGATCTCCAGCGACCTGGTGGCCGCGGTGCTCATGCGGCCGGTCGGCGCCATCGTGCACCTGAGCAAGGGGACCGTCAATCTCCGGTTGGTCGGCTGGATGGTCATGGGCTCGGTGCCGATGGCCTTCCTCGGCACCTACATCCTCCATCTTCTGGGCAGCGCAAAATCTGCCGAGCAGGGGATCCAGATCGCCCTGGGGGCGGCGCTGCTGCTGGGGGCAGCCGCCATGCTGCTGCGCTACGCCCTCGACCGCCGCTCGGGCCACATGCGCGAAGGTGTCGTCCACGAGATGGCCGTCCGGCCCCTTCCCACAGTGCTCATCGGGATGATCGGAGGATTCACCGTCGGGATGACCTCGGTGGGATCGGGTTCGCTGATGATCGTCCTGCTCCTCTTCCTCTATCCCATGCTCGGGGCCAACCAACTGGTGGGTACCGACCTCACCCAGGCGGTGCCCCTCACCCTGGCCGCCGCCCTCGGCGCACTGGCCTTCGGCCATGTGGAGCTCGCCGTCACCACCTCCCTGGTCATCGGGAGCGTCCCCGCCGTGCTGGTCGGCTCCTTCCTGTCCTCACGGGCTCCCGACCGTTACATCCGACCGGCGATCACCTTCGTGATCTTCGCCTCGGGACTCAAGTACGTGGGGGTGAGCACCACGCTGCTCGGATGGATCCTCTGTGCCGTCCTGCTCGGGGCCGCCGTCCTCTGGCTTGCCTACTACCGCCCGTGGCAGAAGGACGTTCTTCCCGCCGACGCCCTCCCCGGTCGCCCCACGTCGGTCGCGAGCGATGCGGCCGGTCCCGACTAGGCCGCCGGTTGTCTGCTCCGGTGTTCGCCGAGATAGAAAGTAGGACGTGAAGGGGGACGCCGAACAGTACGAGCACCGGTCGGCGGCAGTGGGTCGCCAAGGCCGAGATCGCCCGGGGAGCCTCGATGTGTGACTCGTTCGTGACCATCACCGAACGTGGGGTCCTGTTCGCAAAGAACAGCGACCGGGACCCGAACGAGGCCCAGCTCATGGAGTGGCACGCGGCCGCCGACCACCACGACCTCGCCCGGGTGGCATGCACATGGATCGACATCCCCCAGGCGGCCCGCACCTACGCAGTGGTGATCTCCTGCCCGTGGTGGATGTGGGGTGCGGAGATGGGCGCCAACGAGCACGGCGTGGTGATCGGCAATGAGGCCGTCTTCACCAAGGGGGACGCGGGGGAGACGGCCCTGCTCGGGATGGACCTGGTGCGTCTCGGACTGGAGCGGGGGCGACGGCCGAAGGTGCGGTGTCGATCATCGTCGAGCTCCTCGAGCGTCACGGCCAGGGAGGGCCGTGCAGCCACGAGCGCCCCGACTTCACCTACGACAACAGCTTTCTGGTGGCCGACCCGAACGGTGCGTTGGTGTTGGAGACCGCCGGTCGCCGGTGGGCCGTCGAGCGGGTACAGGGCGCTGGCAGGAGCATCTCCAACGGGCTGACCATCCCGTCGTTCGCCAGGGCGCACGCCGATCCGGTCCGCACCTGGGTGGCCGGTGCCGGCACCCGCCGCCGGCTGACCGAGCCCGCGGCCTGCAGGGCGGAAGGCGCGGCCGATCTGATGGAGGCGCTCCGCAACCACGGCGCAACTTCGTCGCCCCGGTGGTCACCCATCCACGGGGGCCTCACCGCTCCGTGTGTCCATGCAGGCGGTGTCCTCGCCTCCAGCCAGTCCACCGCGTCGTGGGTGTCTGACCTCCGGGACGGTCCCCGGCACTGGGCCACCGCCACCTCCGCCCCGTGTACCTCACTGTTCAAGCCGGTGGCGGTGGACACCCCGGTCGATCTCGGCCCCCGTCCCAGCAATGTCTTCGATCCCTCCCACGTGTGGTGGCGACACGAACTGCTCCACCGGCGCACCATGGCCGCCCACAGCACGCTGATCCCGCGGTACCACCACGCCCGGAACCGGACCGAAGAGCGCTGGATCGAGGATCCACCCCCGTCCCCTTTGGCATTCCGCCAAGCTGACCGGCTGGAACGGGAGTGGTCGGCCGACCTGGCTGCGGCCCATCTCCGTGATCGCCGCCCGCCCTGGGTCCGTCGCTCGTGGCGGACCATCGACCGATCTGCCCACATCGACAAGGAGCTCACCTCATGACCGACACTCAGGTAGTTGTGATCGGAGCCGGCCTGTCCGGGCTCGCCGCAGCCCGCACGCTGGAGGCCTCCGGGGTGGAGGTGATCGTGCTCGAGGGACGCGACCGGGTCGGGGGCCGCACCGAGGGCGGGCACACGGCCGACGGGACCCCGGTCGAGCTGGGCGGTCAGTGGGTGGGCCCCACCCAGACCCGCTTGTATGCCCTCATCGAGGAGCTCGGCCTGGCCACCTTCCCGACTTACAACACCGGAAAGCACGTGATCCAACTCGGAGGCTCGCAGTCCCGGTTGGCCTCCAAGCGGGGAGCGGTTCCCAAGCTCAATCCGTTCGTGCTGGCCGACCTCTTTCAGGGGATGACCCGGTTCAAGCGCCTGGCCGACAAGGTGCCGCTCGACCAGCCGTGGAACACGCCGGGAGCCAAGGCGTTGGACAGCCAGACGTTCGAGACCTGGATCCTGCGCAATCTGCGCACGCGGACCGCGCGCAACTACTTCCGGGTGGCCACCGAGGCGGTCTTCTCGGCGGAGAGCGGCAACCTCTCGGCCCTCCACGCCCTCTTCTACGCCCACTCCGGCACCGACCTCGAGGGTCTGTTGAGCACGGACCGGGGAGCCCAGCAGGACCGGATCGTCGGGGGATCGATCCAGATCAGCGAGACCATGGCCGCGGCCCTCGGTGACCGGGTGCGGCTGGACAGCCCGGTGCGCCGCATCGAACAGGACGACCGTCGGGTGGCCGTGACCACCCGGTCCGGCGAGGTGTTCGAGGCCGAGCGCGCCATCGTGGCCCTGCCTCCCACGCTGGCCGGCCGCCTCGAGTACGAGCCGATTCTTCCGTCGTGGCGGGACCAGCTGACCCAACGGCTTCCCGCCGGATCGGTGATCAAGCTCTACGCCGTCTACGACGAACCGTTCTGGCGGAACGACGGGCTGACCGGCCAGGCCGCATCGGACGAGGGACCGGTGAAGGTGACCTTCGACAATTCGCCGCCGAGCGGCACCCCCGGGGTGATGATGGGATTCATGGAGGCCAACGACGGCCGGGCAGCGGCTCGGATGTCGTTGGATGAGCGCCGGGCTGCAGCCATTGCCTGCTTCGTGCGCTACTTCGGGCCCAAGGCCGCCCACCCCATCGAGTACCTCGAACGCGACTGGATGGCCGAGGAGTTCAGCCGCGGCTGTTA
>JADGOF010000204.1 GCA_017883105.1 Acidimicrobiales bacterium | reverse complement strand
CGGCCACGTGCACCTCGAAGGTTCCCGGCGGCTGCCACCTCGCCACCGCGTTCTGGAGATTGTTGTAGTCGGCGTTCCACAGGTTCACCAGGTCTGCCATGAATTTGTCGGTCTGGTCCTTCAACTGGGTGTAGCCGATGGTGCCGGCCAGGACCTTCGAGGCATCGGCAGCAAGCACAGCGTTGTCTGCCCGAAGCGTTGGTGTGGACCGGAAGGTCGAATTGTCAGTGATGGTGGCCACGCTCTGTCGAATGCTGCTGGGAAAGTCGATGTTGAGGATCGCATTCAAGGTGTTGATGCTGAGGCCGACGCGCTGTGCGTACGAGACCGCCAGCAAAGGCGTGTCTGCATGGATCAATTCGGACCGAGCCAGGGCCATGGTCTGTAGCTCGGTGGCCTTGCTGGCCACCACCTGGGCATTCTGACGGGACGACCATTGGGACGACGCGTCAGACGTAATCAGGATTGCGGTTGCCACCGTGGGGAACAGGACGCCCAGCACGAGGACCAGACGGACCGCCGGGTGCCACCGGGGCTTCGCCGTGCGCGGATGAGCCGATGCGCCGGCGCTCGAAGGCGTCTTACCGACAGCATCCACGTTGTGTTCTGTCTCCGGTTGCTGGTTCACATTCGTGCTCGGCATGAGGCACTCGCAGTCGTTGGGGCCTCTGTAACTCAATGGACCCTTTAGAGATCGGCATCTGTTGTGCGCTACTTGACCAGTCGATCGTGGATTCCGATCAACACATCAGGCTGAGGGCCGTATCCCGGACCGGGACCGGCAGTGTCATCTCCTTGACCTACCTTGCTCTCGTGGAGACGTTCGATGACTTTGCGGAACCCAGACATCACCTCCAGGAGTCCCGTGCCGGTTCACAGCGAGATCGCCGGCGTGTTTAGCTCCCGACCCGCATCGTCGGGGGCGCCGCGGCAGCGCCGTGGGTTCGGGAGAGGAATGCCTCGATGGCGGCCGGCTCCACCGGCCGGGAGAAGATGAAACCTTGTCCACTGTCGCACTGTTCGTTTCGCAATCCCTCGAGCTGCGAGTCGTCCTCGATGCCTTCGGCGACGGTCGTAAGTCCAAGTGTTCGACTGAGCTCGACCAGCGTGTGGATGAGGGCAGCAGAGTTCGGAGTCCCGTCCATCTCGGCGACGAACGTTCGGTCGATCTTGAGCACATCGACCGGGAACTGGCGCAGATAGGCCAGGGACGAGTAGCCGGTGCCGAAGTCGTCGATGGCGATCATCACGCCGAGCTCCTTGAGCTTGCGGAGGCGGGACACCGTGGCATTCGCATCTCGCATGAGCGTCGACTCGGTGACTTCGATGACCAGTGAGCCGGGTTCGAAATTGCTTGCCGCAAGCGCCTCTTCGATATCCTTGACCAGTCCGTCGGTCTCGAGCTGGCGCATCGACACGTTCACCGACATGGTCGTCCGGTATCCCTGCAGCTGCCAGGAGGCCGCCTGGGCACAGGCCTGGTTCAGGACCCAGCGACCGACCTCGATGATCATCCCACTGTCCTCGAGCACGGGGATGAAATCGTCCGGCGAAATGACCCCGCGGGTCGGATGCTGCCAACGGATCAGAGCTTCGACGCCTCGGATATGTTTGCTGTCGAGATCGAAGATCGGCTGGTACAGGAGGAAGAACTGATCGTTGGCGAGTGCCGAGTCGAGGTCCGACTTGAGCTCGAGGCGGTCGACCGCGGCTGCCTGCATGGCAGGCTCGAAGAGCACAGAACCGTCTCTGCCCGCGGCCTTGGCCCGAAAGAGCGCGATGTCAGCGTCCCGGAGGAGCTCCTGCGCCGAAGGCCGATCTCCGGTCGCGATGCCGATACTGGCGCTCACCGTGATCGGAAGGCCCTCGAAACCTTCGATCTGGAACGGGTTGCGTAGGACCTCTCTGATTCGCTCGGCGACCATGGTCGGCCCGGCGGCCAACGAGACGCCTTCGGTCAGGATCACGAACTCGTCACCGCCCATACGGCCGACCGTGTCGCTGGCCCGCAAGAGTCCGGCGAATCGATCGGCAACCGCTTGGAGGAGCTTGTCGCCGGCCTCGTGTCCCAGCGAGTCGTTCGCATCCTTGAAGTTGTCGAGATCGATGAAGTAGGCAGCCACCGGATCGCATGTCCGCCGCGACCGGACCAGCATCTGCTCGGCCCGATCGAGGATCAGCTGCCGATTTGCCAGGCCGGTGAGCGGATCATGGAGTGCTCGGTGGGCTAGGAGGGCTTCGAACTCCTTGCGTTCGGTGATGTCGCGCACGTTGGCGATGTAGCCGCCGATCGATGGCCGGTTCAGTTGGTTGCTGACGACAGCCTCCACGTCCCGCCAGGTGCCATCCTTTCGCTCCATGCGAAACTGGACGAATATCATTTCGGGAGAGACCTGGAACTTCGGTCCCAGCCGATTTCTCACACGGTCACGGTCGTCAGGATGAACGAAGTCGGTGGCGACCAGACCGATCAGTTCGCCCGGTTCGAATCCTAGGAGCTGGGTAACCGCGGGGCTCGCATAGGTGGAGATCCCCTCGTCGTCGATCACCATTGTCGTGTCGGAGGAGTTCTGGATCAAGGAGCGGAAGCGGTCCTCGCTCAGGCGCACCGTGGCCTCGGCGTCTTCCTTCTGCTCCATGGTCGCACCGGCCATGCGGATGATGAAGACCAGGACGAACACTCCCATCACTGCCAACGCGTTGGCCTGTGACAAGGACAGGAACGACGGTGCCCATCCTTGCCAGACGGCCACCTGGCCGACCGTGATTCCCAACAGGCTCCAGATGGCGGTGGTGCGCCAAACCCGCGATCCGCCGTGAGCGACGTTCTCGAGGGCGAGAAAGGCAAAGGCCCCAGACAGCACGGGCCCCCATCCAGACAGATAGATCACCACCGTCACCGCTGCAACCTGGATGACGACCCGTGCATTGAGGCACAGCCGGGTCGGGTGCCTGCTGTAGAGGAGGTCGCCCATGAGACTGGTCAAAGGAATAGCGATGAAGACGGCCACCCAGAGCCAGGTCGGCTCGCGAGCCACCACGCCGAACCGCATCAGAAGAAGGATTGCCACCAGGGCTGCCGGACCCATCAGATAGGCCACATAGGCGGGGGACATCCGCGAGCGGGACGGCTGTGCTTCGCTTGCCGGGCTGGGATTACCTGTCGACCAAGGAATTGTCGGTCGGGGTTCTCCGTGACGTGAGGCGATGGTGTCGGACATTCCAGTTCCCTGGCTTTCGTGGAGCTTCCTGCACTCTTGTCGACCGATTCGCCTGCCGACTTGAACTGACAGAGCTGGCCACCACTCCCACCTCGGGCTCTCGGGTGCGGCGGCCTACGAGTTGTTGGATAGCCGGCCCTGCGAGATAGCTGGGTGTAGTCGGCCTCCGGGAAGAGGCTGTCTCTGCCGAGTCCGAAAGCGTGGTCTGACGGTGACTCCCTGGGAGCGGAACACGGCATCGTGCAGCCCAGGAGGAGCACCGGCGCAGCACCCGTGAGGCCTATGACCGGCTGGCCCCGGTGTGGTCGGAGACGACCGACGTTGGGCCGTGCAACGGCTTCTTCGAGCGACCGGCGCTGCGTGCCCTGGTACCTCGCCCACTCGCCGGGGCGAACTTCCTGGATGCCGGGTGCGGATCAGGAGCGCAATGCGAGTGGCTGCTCGACCAGGGCGCCCGGGTGATCGGAATCGACCTCCGCCCCGCCATGGTGGAGCAAACCGACCACCGCTGCAGAGGGCGAGGGCGCTTCTTTGTCGCCGACCTGGCCGAGCAGTTACCGCTCCCGCCATCTTCCCTCGACGGCGTCATCTGCTCACTCGCGCTCCACTACCTCGAGGACTGGAGCGTCCCGCTCCGCTCCTTCGCCGACGTCCTGGTCCCCCGTGGCTGGGTCGTCGTCTCGCTCGATCATCCCTTCGGGCCGCCACTCCCGGATCAGCAAGGGGGCTACTTCGATACCGAACTGGTGAGCGACACGTGGTCCAAGGGTGGCGTCGAAGTCACCCAACGCTTCTGGCGCCGCCCGTTGTCGGCGACACTCGACTCCTTCGGCGACGCAGGCTTAGTCGTCGAGCGCGTGGTCGAACCGCAGCCCTCAGTCGATGCGCTCGCCCGTTTCCCGGTCGAGCTCGCCCGTGTCGCCGGCGTCCCATGGTTCCTCGTCTACCGACTTCGATTGGCGTCCTGAGCCCCGACGGGCTCGTCGAGCTGACACTGTCGCTGAGGACGATGGAGCACCGAGCTGGCACTTGAGCCTCACCCTCCACCCACTTCCCGATCGACCCCAGGCGCGCATGGTCGGCAGGGAATTCGCTCGATCGACGCGGAGTGTGAGCACAGAATGGCAGCACCGAACGACGGCCTCCGAGAGGTTCGGCCGCAGTGCAGATCGGCACCTACGCTTGCGCTCACGGTCCGCAAGCACTCTCTGTGTCGGGCAGCGGCACGCAGCAAACCGGTGTGACGTGCGGACGTCTTGCACGACGTGCAAGGGGTCAAGCGTGTAGCCACGACTGTAGCCACGCCGCTGAACTACCTCGGCTGACGCTGAACTGCAATGATCACGTCGGTCCAGGTCAGCGGTCGATCACGGATGTCGTTGAATGGCTCTGAACCCCTCCGGGGTGCATGACACGCAGGTACAGACCGGTGTTGGCGGCGACTCGTAGTAGACCGCTCTACAACAGGGGTGGATTTCAGCGGATTCGGTGGAAACTGGGTGGACCCAACCGCAGGTGGGAAGACGGGGATCCCGAGGCGCCATTCGACAAGTTGACGTTCGACGAGGTTCGGGCCGCCATACTGGCCGGACAGGGCTTCGTCACCCACGGGCCCGGCACGGAGCGGCCGAGAATTGTCCGATCGGCCACATGCCGTATCGAAGGCTGCCACGTGAAGACAATCGATTCGGTGCCCCAGATCGATGCCGAAAACAGTCTCGACGATCTGGACGCCTGTCCGTAGAGGGTTCCCCGAAGGCGAACGTCCCTACTTCGCCTTACCGAGCCGCTCGACTTCACCGGCCA
>JADGOF010000203.1 GCA_017883105.1 Acidimicrobiales bacterium | reverse complement strand
GCTGAAGTCCGACGCGGAGAGCAGCAGGGCTGCAGCATCGAGCATCGAACCGACTGACGCGACCCACGACTGATCAGGCGATGACTCGGGGAAGTAGCAAAGGGCGGGGAACGCGGTGTGGGTCTGGTCGAGCTCGAGCATCCAACTGGCCATGGTCCTCCAGAGCCCAGGATTGTCCAGTGTCCCCAGGCGCTGCAGATTGCCCAGCAGGTCGATCGGTGACGGGGGAGTGCCGGCAAAGGGACGCAGCACGCTGATCCCCTTCTCCCGTTCGTGGTGCGCGGCGTAGATGGTGGGCAGGTAGCTGATCAACAGCGCCACCAAGCCGAGTCCGATGGTTGCCTCCACGAAGGTCAGCCAGATCCGAGCGGTCCCATCCGGCTCGGCAAATCCCAGGGTGAACAGGGACGATCCGCTGACCTCGAACGACCGTTGGACGGTGTCGTGGCTGATCCCCCAGAAGATGAACGAGAAGCCGAAGGTTACCGACAGCATCCAGACCAGGGGGAGGCTGACCAGGGCAACCGGGGCGTAGAGGGCCCGCAGATTATCCGCCCGCTCCTTGTTGCCCCACCGGTGCACGAGGACCCGGTCGGCCACCGCAAACACGGATCGGGCGATGTGCGTGAAGCCGTTTCGGGGGAGCACCACCGTCTCCAACGCGGAGATGAGCACGGACATCGCCAGGGCGATGCCCACGATGACGGCGGTGACGTGGACGATGATCAACGTGCCGCCAGCCCGGCGTCTGTGGTCCAGGGGATCCAGTCGGAGGTGGTCACGACGACGCGATCAGGTAGGTACTGTCCCCGACCAGCCAGAACCCGATGATCAGCGAGAGGACGACGATGGCTTGGTCGCGGTGGGTGTTGATCCAGTTTCGCAGGCCGTCCAGGCGCTGTTTCGACGCCTCGGGGGAGAAGACGGCGTACAGCTCCATGGCCAGGATGCTGGCCGTGCATATCAGGCAGAACACGATGAGCAGGGCGTAGGACTCGATGGACGAAATGTGCAGCTGTGAAACGGTGGCGGCCCCGGCGCCGACCAAGACCCACGGTTGGAGGAGGATTCCCAGAGTGCCCGCGGCCCACATCGACAGCCGGTCGAGCTTGGCCATCCAGGTCGGGGGCTTCCTGGGCTTTCCGGCACGCCCCCGCTGGCGGAAGGCGATCCCGATGAGGAGCACTCCGAAGGCGATCTTGACGACCAGCACGGCGGTCGAAGGGGCGGTCGCCGGCTTGGAGGGCTTGCCTCCGGTGACCAGGATGGTGCCTGCCATCACCACGACCAACGACAGCAGCCAACCGAGGATGAACGCGGCGCCTTTGAATGGGCCTCGTTCCGAGCTCAGTACGAGGATGAAGCCGGTGATGGGAATCGGCTCGAGGGTCACGGCCACGCCGATGAGGATCAGATCGAATACGGCCATTCTCCCCCGATCTGCCGCGACCGATGCCCGGGCGCCGAGTGCCGGTGCAGGTGCAGGTGGTCGTGCTCCAACGCTCCGACGCTCCGACGCTGTGCTCAACCATTGGTCGACGGCTCTGAAGGGGTAGGTGACGCAGTGGGCGCCGAAGGGCGCGATGGTTCGGATCCCACCGAATCGGCCGACCAATGTGGCCGCAGGAGATCTGCCGGAGTCTGGGGGAGCCACGCGGAGGCGGCGTAAGCCACCACGACCGCCACGATGACCAGCGGCATCACCGCCAAACCGTCGCTATAGAGCAGCAGTGTGGCCAACAGGGTCGAGGTTAGGGGAAGCCTCAGCATCACGGTGCACATGGCGCCTATTCCCATAGCCACCCCCGGCACCAACGAGAGTCCGGCAAGGTGGGAGGCAGCGATGCCCCCGGCCGCGCCGATGAACATTGACGGGAACACCGGACCCCCTCGGAAGCTGGAGAGAGAGAGTCCATAGGCCAGTGCCTTGCAGACGACGAGGAGCAAGAGGGCCGGCACGGTCCACCCGGCCGCGTGCTGGACCAGGCCGGGGAGTGCCGACTGCCCAGAGAAAAGGACGTCCTGGGGACTCCGCCCGGTCGCTTCGGCAAAGCCGACGGCCAGCCCGGCCACGGCGAGTCCGACGACAGGGGTCCAGAAGATCATCCGCCGCTCGACGTGGGGCCGGACGGCCAATCCCGAGCAGCCGGATGCCGGCGCCCACCAGGGCGGCAACCAGTCCGAACACGATCGCCCAGACGAACATGGCCCCTGTCGGATGCTCGAACGGAGGGAGGCCGGGGATGGCCAGGGAGAAGGTCCCAAACCCCGTCAGCGAGTCCAGACCGACGAAGATCAGCGTTCCCACCCCGGCGGCCAGCAGACCGGGGACGAGCACCAGGCCGAGCATCGGGCCTCCGAGGCCGGCCGCTTCCATCAGCAGGAAGGCGCCGGCTATGGGAGAACCGAAGAGCGTGCTGATGGCGGCGAAGCTGCCAGCGGCGGCCATCACCACCGCGGCAATGGGCGGAGCGTCCCGTTTGACCAGTTGCACGGCGAGGACGCCCAACCCTCCACCGATGGCGATCAATGGTGCCTCCGGGCCAAGGACCACGCCGAGGCTCAAGGTGGCCAGCGCGGCGAGGAAGACGCCGGGCAGATCGATGGGGTTGGGGCTCCCGCCCGCCTGGAATCCGTCGGCCGGGGAGTGTCCGCCTCGGCCTGGCAGGTACTTGATGGTCATGCTGACCAGGATGCCGGCCACGCCGAGCAGCGGGAGGGACCACCACACCGGCGTCCCGTGGAAGCCGAGCTCTGTGGGGAGTGAGGTGAAGAGCCAGTGCTGCAACAGACTGACCAGCTTGAGGAAGCCGTAGGCCACCGCTGACACCGGGACTCCGATGAGGGCGGCGAGGACCAGTAGTTGGATGTAGCTCCGGGACTTGAGCAGGGCCATTGGATCGGGCGCTGCTGCTGGCGTATCAGGGGTTCCATTCGCCGCCGACACGGTCATGACGGTGCCTTATGCGTCGGTGGGCCCGGAGCCCGCTCGCTGGACCGATCCAGGTTGTTCGATGCGTCTGGTGGCCTGGTCCTAGAAGTAAGGTGGCCGAGGGAGAAGTGAGCTCACCTCAGTCATTGCTCTGGCGCCACTTTCGCACGAATGCGATCACCAGCACAAGGGCCAGGATGCCGAAGATGATTGCGCCAACGAAGTACACGGATCTCCCGTAACCATTCAGGTGCTTCAACCCCTTCGCCCTGAAAAGCAGCCCTGACCTCGCGATTCGCGAAAGCTCTCGATCGTTGCTTGAATTTCAGGCATGTCGGAAGAGGAACGCGAATTTCTCGAGGCGGAGATCGAATCCCTACGGGAGCTGACCGCAGCCCAGTCCGTCGAGATCGAACGCCTGACCCGCACGGTCGCCGAGCTCACCCAGCAGTTGAACAGGGGATCGAAGAACTCGTCGCTTCCGCCGTCAGCTGATTCTCCCAAGAATCAGGCCGAGGCCACGAAGACCCGAGCCGATCGCAGGGCGGAGGCGAAGACCAAGCGACGGGACGAGGTAGAGCGCAACCGAGGCAAACAACCCGGTGCTCCGGGCCAGAACCTCTCCATGCGGTCCGATCCCGACGAGATCGTCGATCACGAGCCGACCTGTTGTGTGTCGTGCGGGGAGGACCTCACAGATGCGCCTGTTGAGGGCAGCGAGCGCCGCCAGGTCTTCGACACTCCGGACCCGGTCGTCATCGCCACCGAGCACCGCTCGGTCCGCAGACGGTGCTCGTGCGGGACGCTGAACAGAGGTGCGTTCCCGAGGGAGGCCACCGCCCCCACCAGCTACGGTCCGAACGTCCGAGCCGCTGCCCTCTACCTCCTCCACGGCCAGCACCTCTCGGTCGAACGGACCGCCGAAGCCATGTCGGCCATGCTCGGTGCCACCGTGTCCGCCGGGTTCGTCGCCTCGCTGGCCAACGAGGCGACCGGAGGCCTCACCGGCTTCGTCGAGGAGATCCGCCAGCGGTTGAGGGATGCCACCCTCGTCCATGTCGATGAGACGTCCGACCAGGTGACGACCGACAAGTGGTGGTTCCACGTCGTATCCAACCAGCTCTACACCTACCTGTTCGCCAGCCCAACCCGGGGGAAGGCCGCCCCCGACGAAGCGGGCGTGCTCGGAGCCTTCGGTGGCGTCATGGTCCACGACCGTCTGGCCATGTACTTCAAGTACGACAAGGCCACCCACGCGGTGTGCGGATCTCACCTCCTTCGGGATTTGGCCGCAGTCGGGGTCGGCTGGGACCAAGGCTGGGCAAACGACCTGGCAGCACTGCTCACCGAGATGAACAATGCCGCACACGCAGCACAGGCGAAGGGTAAGAGCCACCTGTCCCGTCGAATGTTGAACGGCTTCCTCTCCCGTTACGACTCCCTGGCTGCCACCGGCCTTGCCGCCAACCCGGCACCGATCGGGCGTGACCGTGACACCATCGAGAAGGACGGCTACAACCTTGCGTCCGCACTCACGAAGCTGAAGACAGAGGCCACCCGTTTCGCCAGCGATCTCGACGTACCATTTTCGAACAACGAGGCCGAGAGAGCACTTCGCATGGCCAAGCTCTCGGTTAACCGGCCCTCGGGAGTCGGTCTCCGCTTGGCGGTCTGAGGGTCCACCACGGGCACCTTGCGGAGTTGGATACTCGACTCCAAGGAGCAAGCTCATGGACCTCAAGGTGGTACTCACCAAAGGTGGTCACCGTCTCGGTGGCGGCGGTCCCATCGAGGAGCTGGGCAATCGCTATCTGGTCCATCTCGGTGCCCGTCAGTTCTCTCCGAGCACCGTGCGGGCCTACGCCTACGACCTGTTGAACTTTTCCCGGTTCCTCGAGAACCGTCGACTGTCGCTGGCGGAAGTATGCACGAGCGGGTCGAGGCCCAAGCCGCTCAGCAACAGAAGGCATTCGATGCCTACGTGAAGCAGGCTGCCGGCACTTCGGGCGGCAGCAATGTGGATGAGCTGGCCAAGCTGGCCGACCTGAAGTCGAAGGGTGTCATCACCGACGCCGAGTTCGATGCCCAGAAGGCCAAGCTGCTCAGC
>JADGOF010000202.1 GCA_017883105.1 Acidimicrobiales bacterium | reverse complement strand
AGAGCCGAAGGCACGCGTTGGGGGTCTCCTCGGCGATTCCGTAGTGATTCGAGGGCCACTGCTTGGAAGTGATCCTGCAGGTTGAATCCGAGGCTTCCCGGCCCATGGTCCGGAGCGACCCGTACCCAACGGCCGTCGGCACCGAGGGACCACGAGTTGGCCTGATCACGTGTGGCGTCGTCGAGTATCCCGACCAGTCGACGCTGGATTTCCGGGTCATCGATCGGAACCACCACCTCGACCCGGCGATCGAGATTGCGTTCCATCAGATCGGGTGACCCGAACCACACCTGGAGGGGCCGGCCGTCCGTGCCGCCGAACCGGAAGATTCGGGAGTGCTCCAGGTAACGCCCGACCAGCGATCGGACCCTGATGTTGTCGGAGAGGCCGGGCACCCCCGGGCGCAGGCAGCATCTCCCGCGCACGATGAGATCCACCGACGAACCGGCCTGGGACGCCCGGTACAGGGCGTCGATGATCTCGGGATCCGTCAGCCCGTTGGTCTTGAGCACGATTCGCCCGTTCGGTCCGGCGAGCGCTTCGTCTTCGATCGAACGCATGAGCTGGCTTCGAGTCGAAAGCGGGGAGACCACCAACCGGCGGAGCTGCGGTGGATCGCCTGATCCGGCCAGCAGGTTGAACAGCTCCCCGACGTCGGCACCGATGTCGGGATCACTGGTGAGCAGCCCCACGTCCTCGTAGGCACTGGCCGTCTGCGAGTTGTAGTTGCCGGTCCCGATGTGACAGTAGCGCTGCGTGCGATCACCCTCACGGCGCACCACCATCGAAATCTTCGAATGGGTCTTGAGCCTCATCAGTCCGTAGATGACCTGCACCCCGGCTTCCTCGAGGGCGCGGGCCCAGGCGATGTTGGCCTGCTCGTCGAACCTGGCCTGCAGCTCGACCACCGCCGTCACCTGCTTCCCCGACTGCGAGGCACGTATCAGCGAGTCCACCATCGGGCTGTTGTTGCCGGTCCGGTACAGGGTCTGCTTGATGGCCAGCACGTCCGCGTCTTCGGCCGCAATCGCCACGAAGGCCTCCACCGACGCGGCGAAGGACTCGTAGGGGTGATGAACGAAGACATCGCGGTGGGCCAGCACGGCGAACAGATCCGGGTCGCCGGCCAGCTGCGGCGGAGTCACCGGTGTCCAAGGCTCGGGACACAGCTCGGGGTGGTTGAGCTCGGTGAGGGCCCGCAGTCCGCCCAGGTCGATGGGCGCGTCGAAGAGGTACAGATTGCCCTCGGGGACGTCCACCTCGGCTACCAGCTTGTCCAACAGGTCGGTGGAGATGCCGGCAGAGACCTCCAATCGGACCGCCTGTCCGAATCGCCGCCGGTGGAGTTCGAGCTCTACTGCGGCGAGCAGATCCTGAGCGTCATCCTCTTCGACCGAGAGATCGGCATTGCGAGTGACCCGGAACACGTGATGTTCGGCGATCTCCATCAACGGGAAGAGGGTGTCGAGGTGGGCGGCGATCACCTGCTCGACCGGGATGATGCGCTCTTGATCGGGCATGACGACGAAGCGGGGCAACAGCGGGGGGATCTTGAGCCGGGCGATCCTCTCATCACCGTGCACCGGGTCCACCACCCGTACCACCAGATTGAGGGAGAGATTCGAGATGTAGGGGAACGGATGGGCCTGGTCGACTGCCAGCGGCGTCAAGATGGGGAACATCTGACGGTGGAACAGCTCACCGAGATGGGTGCGGTCCGCATCGTCCAGCATGTGCCAATCGCAGATGATCACTCCTGCGGCCTTCAGAGCCGGTGCCAGGTGGTCGGAGTAGATGCGGCACTGCCACTCAACCAGGTCGGTAGTCCGGCTGGTGATGGCCTCCAGCTGCTCTGCCGGACTCAGACCGTCCGGAGACCGGGTTCGCAGGCCGGCCGCGATCTGATCTTCCAGCCCGGCCACTCTCACCTGGAAGAACTCATCGAGCCCGTCGGAGAATATGGCCAGGAACTTCACCCGCTCGAACAGCGGGATCCGGACGTCCGAAGCCAGCTCCAACAGGCGACTCCCGAATTCGAGCCAGGACAGTTCACGGTTGATGAACCGGCCTTCGTGGCGATGGGAAGAAGCGGGTCCTCCGGTGTCCACGGGATCGCCGCTTCCCACTGGCCCGTCGGAGTGGTGCCCGCCGGGTAACGGCAGCTGCCATAGCGAATCCTTGCGCCGGGCATCAACGGCTATCGAGGCCCCGACTGCGGATCGCCCTCCGGGAAGGCGGCCCGGAGCAGTAGTCGACTGATCCGTCATGGTGCGCACGTCTCTGTCATGGCTGGTCAGTCACGGCAGATTCCATTGCTGGACCATGGTATCCCCGAGCAGACTCGGCGGCTCCGCCGGGACCAGGCTCAGAACCCGTAGGCTCTGGCGAGTGCCCGCCCTGACCCTACGACGTGCTCCTAAATCGTCGCGAACGCTTCACGGCATCAAGGCGAGACGGCGGACCGAGCTGGGCATGTTGGTGGCGGCATCGGTTATCATCATCGCTGCCTATGTGCTCATGATCCTGGGCAATACGGCGAAGATCCCAGACAACGTATTGCCGCTTCTGGTGGTCGTGCTCCTCTTGGGGGGGGTTGCCCACATCGCCAACCGCATGTTCGCCCCGGATGCCATATCGGTGGTGTTGCCCATCGCCTTTCTACTCAATGGCCTCGGGTACGTGATGATCACCCGGATCGACCTCGGCACGCTCAAGTCCTACCAACAGCACTTCGCACCGCTGCAGGCGGCGTGGACAGCAGTGGGGGTGGGTGCCTACGTGCTCACCTTGTTCATCATCCGGCGGTCACGCGACCTCGATCGGTACCGGTACCTCCTTCTGGCCGGTGGGGTGGTCCTTCTCCTGCTCCCCCTCGTCCCCCACGTCGGGCGCAACATCCACGGTGCCGCTCTCTGGGTGCAGTTCGGATCGATCCGGTTCCAGCCGGTGGAGGTGGCCAAGATCGTCCTGTGCATCTTCTTCGCCTCGTACTTTGCGCAGAAACGCGAGCTCCTGACCATACCGACGGCGCGATTGGGCAACCGCCTGGTGCTCGACCCCCGCCCGCTGGTGCCAATCATGTTGGCCTGGGTCTTCGCGATCGGGGTCATGAGTCTCGAGCATGACATCGGCTTCTCGGCTCTGTTGTTCACCCTGTTCATCGGCCTGCTGTGGGTAACCACCGGTCGGACCGGCTACCTGGTGCTCGGCGTCGTGCTCTTTGCCGGCGGCGCGTACTTCGCAGGCAAGTACCTCAACCAGACCCACGTTCGCATCGAGGACTGGTTGGACCCCTGGAAGTTGCGCAATGGGTCTGGGGCGCAATTGGTCCAGACGTGGTACGCGCTGGGAAGCGGAGGGATCGGCGGTTCAGGTCTCGGGCTCGGCTTCGGCGCCTACCAGATCACCTATTCGAACGCCGACTTCATCTTCGCGGTCATCGGTGAGGAAATGGGCCTGTTGGGCTCGACCATGGTGGTGGTGGCCTTCTTGTTGCTGGTGGGGGCCGGTCTTCGGATCGCCCAGTCGGCTCGGTCGGAGTTCGCCAAGCTCACTGCCACCGGGTTGACCATCATCATCGGGTTTCAGGCGTTCTTCATCATCGGCGGCGTCATCCGATTGTTGCCCTTGACCGGGATCACCCTGCCCTTCGTCTCCTACGGGGGATCCGCGTTGGTTGCCAACTACGTCCTCATCGCCCTGCTCATGCGTATCTCCGACGAGGGCAACGCAGCCGCCGACGAGGCCGAACGGGTGCAGTACGAGCAGGAACAGGACCGACGGAGCCGGCTCCTCACCGGGAGCTGACCCGGCACGGTCTCGTGTCGGTACTCAGGCCGGCGTGATGTCGCCGGACTCCTCCAATAGCCGTCGGTCGATCAGGATCGGGACGGGAACCGGCTGTAAGAGGGCCAGGCTGAGGCCGTCCGAGGGACGGCAGGACAGGACGGAGCGTCCGCTCCGACCCCGCAGATCCAGCTCGGCGAAGTAGATCGATCCCTGGCGGCCCACCATCCGCACTGCCACCACGTCGATATCGAAGCTCTGCAGGACCGAGCTCATCAACTCGAGGGTGAGGGGACGCGGGGTCGGGATCCGACGCATGGCGTGGGACATGACCACGGCATCCTGCATGCCGATGGAGAACGAGAGCTGACGGCGGGGTGACTCCGTCTCCCGGAGGACCACCGTCGGATGTTGGTTGGGCAGGTCCACGGTCACTGCGGAGACGATCGCCATCCGGAAGTCGGCCATCGGCGGAATGGTCGTGGGCAGTGAGGCTTCGGGTTCGGGTTCGGCCTCCACGTGGATCTGCCCCGCATCTGCGACGGTCCCCTCCTCCACCGGGACGCCGCCAGCTCCTCCGGTGGCCGGTTCCCCCTCGTCCCCGGCCGGCGGTGCGGCTCCCTGATCGAGTCGGGACTCCACCTGTCCGGGCGCCGGCTCGATCATCGGATGCTCCGCATGTGGACGCTGGTGACCAGGCCGATGGACGCGAAGAACCCGATCATGGCCGATCCCCCGTACGAGAGGAATGGGAGGGGGATACCGGCCACCGGCATGATCCCCATGTTCATGCCCGTATTCTCGAACACGGAGAACACGATGAGGGCGAACACGCCTGAGCAGAGGAGCCGCCCGAAATTGTCCCGGGCCTGCTGGGCGGTGCGCAGGACCCTCCAGGCCAACACGCCGTAGAGCATGAGCAGCACGCCGGCCCCGACGAACCCGAGTTGCTCCCCCACCGCGGAGAAGATGAAGTCGGTCTGTTGCTCGGGCACGTAGGCCAGGTTGGTCAGGGCCCCGTGGAACAGGCCCTGGCCGAAGATCCCGCCCACGGCGATGGCATCCTTGGCCTGCGTCACGTTGTAGGTGACGTCCTGGCTGGCCCCGTTGGGCGAGATGAAGCTGGTCAATCGCAGTATCTGGTAGTGCTTGAGCAGCCCGACGTTGAGGGCGAAGATCACCAACAGGAGTGCGCCGACGACCAGCAGGAGCAGATACCGGCCCGGCATGCCGGCCACGGCCAGCATCACCAG
>JADGOF010000201.1 GCA_017883105.1 Acidimicrobiales bacterium | reverse complement strand
CCGCCGATCGAGCTCAAGCTTCCGGCGCGTCTCGTCGCTGGATGTGGACGTCTGTTGACCGGGGTGGAGATCCACCCAGCGGCGACGATCGGAGAAGGGCTCTTCATCGACCATGCCACGGGTGTCGTCATCGGAGAGACCGCAGTGATCGGGGAGGACGTGACCCTCTATCAAGGAGTCACCCTGGGGGGAACGAGCCTTGAGCCAGGCAAGCGACACCCGTCCTTGGGGGATCGGGTTGTTGTTGGTGCAGGGGCGAAGATCCTCGGTCCGATCACCATCGGCGATGACAGTCGTATCGGTGCCAATGCCGTGGTCGTGAGGTCGGTTCCCTCCAACTCGGTCGTAGTCGGGGTCCCTGGTCAGGTCATCGCACGAAGCAAGCCGCGTCCAGCGTCATCGCCCCTGGATCTTGAGGACACCCTGATGCCCGACCTTGTCGGAACCAGCTTGCAGTCACTGCTGAAGCGCGTAGACGATCTCGAGACCAAGCTCAGCGGCCAGCGGCTCGCTCACGTGGCCCGGCCGTCGGAGTCGGGGATCTGGGACGGTGAGGACTTCTCGATCTAGGGGTACGTCCTCCAACCGGTTGTTGGTCCTGCGTGCGAGAGTCCTGATCGCACTGCCGTACTCTCGTCTCCCGTGGAACCATTTGAGATCGAAGCGCTTCTAGCCATCATGGACCTCGTCGCCCGCTACAACCGTGCCGGCGATACCGGCCGGTCAGAGGACTTCAAGGAGCTCTTCACCGGCTCGGGGGTCTTTGAGATGAACGGCGGCCGAACTGCACAAGGCGGCCAAGCCATCGAAACGCTGATGGAGGACGTGAAGCGTCAGTTCGCCACGGCCCCGGCGATCTTCTTCCCCGCCCGTCACCACGTGTCAGGTCTCACCATTGACTTCGCTGACAGCGACCACGCCACGGGGCGGGAGGGCTGTGAGAGCTTCGATCACGCCAGAACTGTCGCTTTCGACTACATGGCGAGTGTTGTCTCCTCATTTGAAGAAGAGGGCTACGAGTTCTTGGGCGACTGGAAGATCCAAGACGAATTGACCGTCGCTCACGACTTGACCTATGAGTCCAACACCCTCTTCCCGGAGTCGGAGGTGCTGATCATTGAGATCGGTTCTGAAATCTCTAGTCACACCCACCCTGTGGAATTCCTCTGGTTCGGCCTATCGCCTGCTCAAGACCCCATACTCGATAATCCAAGGCGAGCCACATCAACGTTCGGTGTGGTGCGACCAGATGAATTCGGCATGCGCATCATCTGGGTTGTCAGTTCCGGCGCGCAACGGCTCGAACGGAAGGTAACCGGCCACGCCGCTCTCACAGGCAATCGTCTGTCCAGCCCGTGAACGGATCCAGGTCGCCAAGCGTATGTAGTCGAGACCCGGACTCCCATAGGCATATCCGTCGCCGACGTAACCTTCGTAGGGCGGATCGACAAACCACGTCGCAGCAACGTCGGGTGCGTCGGTGTATTCCCCGGAACGGACGTGCCAGTGTTTGATCTTGCTGATGTCAGCGGCCAGGTACGAGCGGCTCTGTTCCCAGGCCGCGACCATCGACGGTGTCACTACCGCGGTGCTGAGCGAATTGACCGTCCGAGTGGCGACACTGGCGATGGACAGGAATTCCCTTGAGGTCTCGCCGACACGCAATTCGGGAAGGGCAAGGATGGCCGCACGCGTTGCCTCGCCGATCAGCCACTCCCAGACGCCCACCAGTCGCGTGTCCCGGTCGAGTAGGAGGACGTCCTTCCGCCATCGGTTCCCGTGGAGGGAGTAGCCGGCGGAACCGGCGAAGGGTTCGACGATCAGGTCGTGCTGAGGATCGGCATAGTAGTGGGCTAGTTGCCGCTTACTGCCGTAGTAGGAGAACATTTCGTGAAGTCGGTTCAGCCGGCAGGTGTCTGGGCTGATGAATCGGCATCGAACCTCGCTGGGCCGCCGACTAAGAGGGCTGCACGCTCCAGAAAGCGGGCGTTGAGAGTCGATCTCCAACGGGCGCCCTCGATTATCTTGGCCGACGCATCACGTCGGACGCCGAGGGGGGCGATGGCCCTTTCCAACCAGTGCTTGCCGTGGATCGGGTCGGCGGCGGTGTGTTCGTCGTAGAAGGGTAGCGAGTCGAGCGGCGCAGCGACGCGACGCAGACCGGCCGACACTCTCCGGCATCGGGGTCCGGCTTGGAGTTCGATTAGTCCCAGGGCTCCTAGCATCTCGAGCTGGAGCGCTCGATTGGTGGCCAACAGCGAACCGAGCGCTGAACGCTCCAGCGCCTCAAGCGGTTGCTCGCGACGCGACAACGTGCGGAAGCCGAGCGCTGCCTTCAACCTTCGGTGGAGCTCAGTGTGGACCTGGGTGGCATTGCCTCGCCCCATTTCATCCCAATAGTTGCGTGCCAGTTCCAACTTTGCGTCACCGTCGAGGCTGATCTGACAGATGGCCACGAGATCATCGAAGCCGCCGTCGGGTCCCCCCTCGAGCTCGATGAACCGGACCAACTGCCTGAGCGAGCAACGAGTGGCCAGCCACTGGTAGACGGCGGGTACCCGGTCGGCCTGGGCGATCATGCGCAGGGCTCGGACTGGATCCGTCGGCAGGGTCCAAGTGCGTACTGCGTCATAAGCGCACACCGAGTCGAGGAAGGTCCTTTCCAGTCGCCACTTGAGGTCGGCGATCGCCGGGTGGTGTTGCCATCGCTCACTTCCGGCCAGGTCTTCGAGCGGAGCCAAATGGAGATCGTGGATGCGAAGCAGCGCGAGCACGCCGTCGCGTCGATCGACCGCCTCTGCACCGACTAGGGCGTCCAGTGCTTCAGGGCCGTCCATGAGAGCGGACCGCAGGCGGCAATCAAGGGCCGGAGATGCGTCCGGCCGTTTGCGTATTGACTGGGAAACGGTGGCCCGGGCCACGTGTTCAGCCGTGGTTAGGACGTTCGGGTACACATCCATGCCCCACACGACAATTGCAGCTCCGGATGCCGGCGTCATGGAACCGGCGGTTTCTCGGATGGGCATCACGCCATCGCGGGATACGGTTCGGCGCGGAGGATACGGGCGAGGTGCGCCGAGTGGGCTGCGAGCGTCTTGGTTGTCGACGCGACCTCGTCGGGGATGCTGTCCAGGTCCTTGTAGTCGGTCCGGTGCATGGCCGCACCATTCCAGTAGGTCACGCCGCCTGCGGGAATCGTGAATCCCACGTCGCTCAGCACCTGGTAGAGGATGGCGGAGATGTGGTGGGCGCCGTCCTCGTTGCCCACTACGACGCAGGCGGCCACCTTGCCATAGGTGAGGAGCCGCCCCGCGTCGTCCGTTTCGGACAGTTCTGCGTCAAGTCGTTCGAGGACTTGCTGGCAGACACTCGAAGGTTGGCCCATCCAAGTGGGTGTGGCCATGATCAGGATGTCTGCGCCCATCACCCGTTCTCGGATTGACGGCCAGGCGTCTCCTTGTCCCATGTCCAGCGCCACTCCAGGTTTGATCTCGTAGTCCACAACCCGGAGTGATTCACCGGTGACCCCGAACTCCGTCAGGGCATCGAGGAGCTGGGATGCGAGCAATTCGCTCGAGGATTCCGTTGGGGACGGACTCAGGCTGCACACAAGCGCCAGGGCGTGGAGTGGTTCATCGGACATGAGCGCACTGTTCCCCAATAGTGCGACAGCACGCATCGATATCGAGGGCGCCCAGCACTTCCCCGAAAAGCCTGTCGGTGCTGGAGCTCTCCGTCGAGCACTTGAGTGAACAGTTGAGGGCGAACGCAGTCAGTGACATTGGGCCAATAACCATTCCGAACGCGAAGACCCAACGATTTTTCGAGACTTCATCGTCCACCCAGTCGTCACCGGCCGTGTCGGACCGGGCAGCCCATTCAACCCTGACGTCGACGCCGGTTCAGCTCGATCGGCATCACTCATCGGCCCTTGACCGCGTCTTTGACGTGCGACGCTGCGTCCTTGACCTTCTCACCGGCGCCCTTCAGGGCTGCCTTGCTCTGGTCGGTCTTGCCCTTGTTTCTCAAATCTTCATTGCCCGTTGCCGAACCGACCGACTCCTTGGCCTTTCCCTTCAAATCCTGAACCCTATTCAATGCCTTGTCCTTCGATCTCATGTGCAGCTCTCTTCGGTGATGTTCTGAACATCTTGAATCCGGCCGGCTAGTTCACTTCCGTGACTACTTGACCGCTTCGTGTACCTCGGTCGAACGACCTTCCGCATCGATGGTCTGCTTGTCATACGCATGTCGACGACCGCCGGCAGGACGACGTGACGTGGCGAACACGATCGTCGAGATCACGAGACCGATGGCCCCGACGACCATGAGAATGACCCCTACGGTCGAGAATCGGAAGCCGTGTCCTTGGTAGGTCACTGCCCAATACATGATCGCACCCACAGCGATAGACACGGTGCTGAAACCCATTCCGGTCAAACCCATTTCTTGTGCCTCCATCAACTTGTCTGGTTCGTGACCACGACATGAGGATTCGCCGGGTGCGTGGTTGGCGCCCAAGCTGACGACGTCCCAAAAAGCAGCCTACGCCCGACGGACGAAATAGACGATCCCAACCACTACCAGGACCAAGACGAGTGTTCCAAGGCCGATGTACATAGTTCCCTACTTTCTTGGGTCGCAGGACGCGCAACCCACCAAATTCGACACCAGACGCTGCGCTCATGCTTACGAGCCCACCGCGGTGTCTTCGACGGTCCCCGGTTGACCAACCCTCGTGATCAGTCCGCGGAAACCGCTGGATGGACGACGAATCCCTACTTCTTGTGGAGGACGTCTTTCACCTTGTCGATGCCCTCGTCGACCTTCTCCTCGACCTTGCCGACCTTTTCTTTGACCTCACCGGCCTGGCGGTCCGCTGTGCCCTCTGCCTTCAGGTCCTTGTTCCCGGTCAGGTCGCCGACGGCTCCTTTCGCCTTGCCCTTCATCTGATCTGTCTTTCCAGCCATCTCGTTTCGCCTCCTTCAACCTCGTGACGCGTGCCGGACCCTTATTGGCCTGGCTACATGTCCACCGTGGCCCACATGACCGTGCGCAACCAGAGGACAAAGGCCTTGCTCAGCCGGATGACTCGGACAAG
>JADGOF010000200.1 GCA_017883105.1 Acidimicrobiales bacterium | reverse complement strand
CCACGGCAAGGACCATGGCCATGGCCACGGTCGTGACGGCGGTCGGGACCACGATCGCGATCGTGGCAAGGAACGTCCGCGTCACAAGAACACCGACGAGGCGTCCGACGAGGCGAAGCAGGATCGGCAGCGCGTCCGTCGCCGCAATGGAGAAGTCGTCGCCGACACGGCCACGGCTGCAGTGAGAGAAGGCGCGAGCGCCGGTACGACCGAGGGCGATGCCGCCAAGCGCCGTCGTCGGCGTCGGCACAGCGGCGGCGAGTCCGCCGGCTCCGCTCCGGCCGCTGCCGCGGCGAGCTGACGAGGACCCGCGACACGCAGATCGCGACCGCACCGGCGTGAAGAACGCCGGTGCGGTCGCGTTTTTGCGTTCAGGACGTGCGCGAGCCCGTGCGGCACAAAGGGGTCAATATTCGCCCGGCGTTGACACGCCTAGAGGGCGAAGAGTTCGAGGTCGCGAATTCTGAGGCTTGGGGGCAACAGAAGCTGCTCCAAGGGGCCGTCGTGGTCACCCCTAAGCAACTTGAGGAGAATCGAGATTGCCTGAGCCGCCGCGTCTTCGACCGGCTGAGAAATGCTGGAGAGCCCTAGCGAACGGGCCACTGGGCTGTCGTCGAAGCCCACGATGGGCAAAGGACCGCCCTCGTGGTCAACCCGAAACACGCTGGCCGCCCCCAGGGCGAGGGAGTCGCCGGCGCAGACCAGCGCAGTGAACCCGCGGGACCGTAGCTCGGCTGCGGCAGCCGCCCCCTCCCGAACGCTGTCCTGGCAGGTGACCATCCATTTGGCCGGGTCGTCAGTGAGGTCGGCTACCCCCCTCATCCAGCCCGATCGACGGTCCTCCCCGACCCCAGAGGAGGTCGGCCAGCTGATGAACCCGACCGTGTCGTGGCCGGCTTCGAGTAGGTAGCGAGTGGCCTGGTATGTACCTGCGGCGCCGTCGATGTCCACCCAGGGCACGGTTGGCTGGGAGGCTCCCCACGGGCGCCCGAATGAGACGGTGGGCAGACCTTCAGAAGCGAGTACTTGTGGCCGGAGATCGTCGAAATGGGTGTCGGTGAGGATGGTCCCGTCGATCGAGCCATCCCGGAAGAGTTCCTGCAGAAGGCGCACCTCGTCAACGTCGTCGGGGGCAGTGATGAGTTGGATTCGATAACCCTTGGCCTGGGCCCCTTCCGCGAGATGATGCACGAACCGGTCCATCACTTCGCGGCTGACCCCGTCACCCGACGGCCGCAGACGCAGCGCGATGCTCATTGACCGGCTAGTACGCAAGGCCCGGCCCACCGCGGACGGGCGGTAGCCCGATTCGCGGATAACCTTCAAGACACGCTCCCGCGTCTCCGGCTTGACCAACTCCGGGTTGTTGAGCACGTTCGACACCGTCTGATGCGAGACGCCCAGCTCACGAGCCAGGCTCATCAGCGTCGGCGTGTCCCGCTTGGAACCTTTCGCGGCGCCCATGTGACTCCTCCACCCGAACGATCGGGACCCGGACAGCGGCCTCGATCTGGCCTTTGATCGAGAAAATCGAGAATATGGTGCTAGCGCTGGCGTGTCAAGGCGCTCCGGAGTTGAGCCACACGTGGCGCGAAGCGCTGGCGGCGAGGCCCATAAGGCCTAGTCAGCAGGCGTATGCACGGGGAGAGACTCGCTCCGCCGCCAGCCCGGGGCCAACGAGAGATGGCGAGAGCGAGCAGCTTCGGTAGAGGAGCGGCGGCGGGGTCTTGAACGATCAAATCTTGGCTGGTAGGGTCTGCTCTGCCCATCGACCAAGCCACCAGGAGCCCTGGCCGCTCACTGACTAGGAGGAGCCATGAACGACCTTCAGGCGGTCATCTTCGATTTGGATGGCGTGCTGACAGACACCGCCGAGTATCACTACCGAGCCTGGAAGCGGCTCGCCGACGAAGAAGGAATGCCTTTCGACCGCAGGGTCAACGAGCGACTCCGCGGCGTAGGCCGGCGTGAGTCGCTCCAAATCATCCTGGCGGACAAGCCGGCCACAGAGGCGGCGATTGCGGAAATGACTGACCGGAAGAACGCCTACTACGTTGACCTGCTCGACGAGATCAGCGCGGCTGACCTATTGCCCGGCGCCCGCGAGCTACTACTGGGCCTGCGGCGAGCTGGGATCAAGACCGCGATTGGCTCAGCCAGCAAGAACACGCCGACCGTGCTGAACCGGCTGGGCATTTGCGATCTGCTCGACACGGTCGTCGACGGCAACATGGTCACTCGTAGCAAGCCGGCCCCGGACGTCTTCCTCAAGGCAGCTGAGTTGCTCGACGTCGCTCCCGGTCTGTGCGCGGTGGTTGAGGACGGCGCCGCCGGAGTCGACGCGGCGCTGGCTGCGGGCATGTGGGCGGTCGGGCTTGGCCCGGACGAGCGGGTGGGGCACGCCCATGTGGTATTCCCCGACCTTTCGAGGGTCGACGTGCCGGAACTCCTGACCGGCCTCGAGGACGCTGCTTGGACGCTTCGCGAGACCCGGTTCGACCCGGCGGAGATGCAACACAAGGAAACTGTCTTCACCACGGGCAACGGCAACTTCTGTGTGCGGGGCAACTTCGAGGAGGGCTACCCCGGCGCCAACCAGGCCAGTTTCATGCACCGGGTTTGGGACGACACGCCGTTGGCGGTCACCGAGTTGGCGAACCTGCCCCGCTGGTGGGGCTTCGACCTGTGGCTGAACGCCGTTCGCGTCCGCATGGACCAGGGTACCTTGCTCGGGTTCTCCCGACGTTTGGACATGCGCACCGGGGTGCTTACCCGCAGCGCCCGGTGGCAAGCCGAGGGAAGTGACCAGGTACTAGACCTGCTTTTTGAGCGGTTTGTGAACCTCGCCGACCCACATCAGGCTGTAGTTCGGGTGCGAGCCACGCTCGATTCTGGCGAGGCCGTCCTCAGAGTCCGAGCGGGCGTTGACGTTCACGTCGAGAATACCGGAGTCGCGCACTGGGACGTCATCGAGCAATCCAGCGACGACGGAACTGCCAGTCTGCTGGCCCGTACCCGTGCCACCAAGTCGACCCTGGCGGTGGCGACTCGGCTGGACGCCACGGGCGAGGGCACTTCGTCGCTCTCGGACGCCGACGGCGCCCCGGCAGTAGACCGCCGGCTGAATCTTGCCGCAGGCCAATCTCTGCAGATCACCAAGTACGTGGCGATCGTGCCCGAGTTGGATGCCGCCGATCCACTCACAGTCGCGCGGGATATCGTGGAATCGATGGTCGCCGGTGGAGATGGTTGGGACCGTCTGAGGGTGGCCAACGACCGAGCCTGGGCCAAGGTGTGGGAAGACGGTGACGTGGTCATCGACGGCGATCCCGAGGCTCAGGTCGCCGTACGGTACAACATGTTCCAGCTGCGCATCGCGGCCCCCCGCTTTACCGATCGGGCCAGCATTGGTGCCAAGACCCTCAGCGGCTTCGGCTATCGGCAGCACGTGTTCTGGGACACCGAGACTTTCATGTTGCCGCTGTTCACCTACACAGAGCCGGAGGTGGCCCGGAACATGCTGATGTACCGGTGGCACGGGCTGGTCGGCGCGCGGGAAAAGGCCGTGTCAAACGGCTACGCCGGGGCCCAGTTCCCGTGGGAAAGCGCCGAGACCGGTTACGAGGTGGCACCTTCTTGGGTCGCCCATTACGCCGACCCTTCCCATCTGGTCCGGATCTGGACCGGCGACATTGAGATCCACATCACCGCAGATATCGCCTACGCCGTGCAGCAGTACTGGCGTGCTACCGGGGACGACGCGTTCATGTGCGGCTACGGAGCCCAAATCGTGCTCGAGGGAGCGGCGTTCTGGGCCAGCGCCGCCCGAATGGAGGACGACGGTGCCTATCACTTCCGGCATGTCATCGGGCCCGACGAGTACCACGACCAGGTCGATGACAACGCCTTCACCAACTACATGGCCCAATGGCACCTACGATTCGCCCTTGACCTGGTGGCCTGGCTCGACGACAACGCCTCTCAACGCGCTGAGGACCTGCTCGCCGAGCTCGGGCTGAACGAGGCCGGAATTAGCCAGTGGCGTGAGGTGGCGGACCGGATGTTCCTTCCTATGGATGAGGTCACGGGACTGGTCGAGCAGTTCCATGGCTACTTCTCTCTCGAGCCTGTCGACCTGGGAGTGATTCGCGACCCGAACCGGGACCAATCGATGCAGCAGATCCTCGGCATCGAGGGCTGTGCCAAGACCCAGAACATCAAACAGCCTGATGTACTGATGCTGCAGTTCCTGTTACCCGACCGGTTCAGCGACGAACAGAAGCGGGCCAATTTCCTGTACTACGATCCGAAGACCGACCACGAGCACGGCTCGAGCCTCGGCCCCAGCATCTCGGCCGTCCTGGCCTGCGAGGCCGGCGATCCCGAACTTGGCTACCAGCACTTCATGCGGGCCGCCCGAGCCGACCTATACGACGTTCGCCACAATGCCAGCGACGGGATCCATGGAGCCTCCGCCGGCGGCCTGTGGCAGGCGGTGGTCTTCGGCTTTGGCGGGTTAAGGTTGACTGAGGATGGCTGGCTAACCCGGCCGATGCTGCCGACGTCATGGCAGAGGCTCACCTTTACGTTTACCCATGGGGGGGAGCGACACTCTGTCTCCGTCGCCCGCTAAGGGCGGGATGCGGCGGGTTCTACGCCGAAGCAACCCCGTCAACAAATCCCGGACGGACGCAAGGATTGAGAGTGCCTCGGACTGCCGCGTCTCGCTCGGCCGTTGGGTGTGCCGCCCTGCCGCTGCAACCGTCGGATACCCACGTGGAGCTTGGAGTGCCAGCCAAACCGGCGCCCGAGACGTCGGGATCGACCGCTAGCCCGAGGTCACGTTTGCGTAACGATTCCGGCGGCCCGCACGGGTACCCACAGGTCTCACGCTTAGGGAAGTACCGAACAAGATCAGCCATGCCCGACGACAACCAAAGGACGCAATCCCGTGACGTCCGCCGGGGGCGCTTCACGACATCGGCGGGCTGAGAAAACGCGAGAACCCCCTGCTGAGCAGGAGGTTCTCCGATGTAGCCCCGACGGGATTCGAACCCGCGCTACCGCCTTGAGAGGGCAGCGTGCTAGGCCGCTACACAACGGGGCCCTAACTGGTCGCCGTGTCCGGCGAC
>JADGOF010000199.1 GCA_017883105.1 Acidimicrobiales bacterium | reverse complement strand
ATCTGTGGTGACGAGTTGATCGAAGGCGGCACCGGGATCGACGACGCCGTCGAGGTGGCCCGCCTGGTCGACGCCACCGGTCAGGTCGACTACATCAACACCTCGATCGGCGTGGCCACCGCCACCTTGTACATGATCGAGGCCAGCATGCAGATCCCACCCGGGTACGCCATGTTCATCCCGAGCGCCATCCGCGAGGTGGTGAGCGTTCCCGTGGTCGGTGTGGGCCGCTTCAAGGACCCCCTCCAGGCCGACCGGGCCCTGGGTGAGGGCCTGTGCGATCTGGTCGGTGTGGTGCGTGGCCAGATCGCCGATCCCGACTTTGCCGTCAAGGCGCGCTCGGGGCACGCCACCGACATCCGGACCTGCCTCTCGTGCAACCAGGAGTGCGTGGGCAGGATGGGCCTCAATCGGTGGCTCGGCTGCATCGAGAACCCGAGGACGGGACGCGAGTCGGTCAGCCTGGCATTCCCGACGCGCCGGCAGAAGGTGGTGGTGGTCGGCGGAGGGCCGGGTGGGCTGCAGGCCGCGGTCACCGCGGCTGAGCGCGGCCACCGGGTCACCCTGTTCGAGCGAAGCGACCGGCTGGGCGGCCAGGCCCACGTGGCCGCCACCGTGCCCAGCCGCGCCGAGTTCTTCGACATCGCCCGCAATCTGATCGTCGCCGCCCGCAGGGAGGGGGTCGACCTCCGTATCGGCACCGACGCCACCGTCGAGGCGGTGCGGGCCGAACGGCCCGATGCGGTCATCGTGGCCACCGGCGCCCGACCGGCGCGTCCCTGGTGGGCCGGCGACCACGAGCAGGTGGTCGACGTGCGCGACGTGCTCGAGGGACGGGTCCGCCCTGAAGGTCGGGTGGTAGTGGTCGACGAGCTCGGGTTCCACCAGGCCACCTCGACGGCCGAGCTGCTCGCCGACCGGGGCTGTGCCGTGGAGATCGTGACCAACGGCATGGTGGTGGCCCAGGATTTGGGGGTCACCCTGGACATGGAGACCTGGAATGTCAAGGCCCACGCCAAGGGCATCGGCCAGAGCGTGGACCTCGTACCCATGGGCGTTGCCGCAGACGAGGGATCGGGTCGCCTGGCGCTCACCCTGCAGCACCACCCGACCGGCACCGATCAGGAACGCACCTGTGACTGGGTGGTCTGCGCCGTCCATCAGCAGCCCGACGACGACCTGTGGCGGGCGCTCAGGGGCGAGCCGTATCCGGTGCACCGGATCGGGGACTGCCTCGCCCCTCGTCGGGCTCACGCCGCCGTGGTCGAGGGCCATCGCGTGGCGGTTGCGCTGTGAGTGCACAGGACCGCGGCACGTTCCCGGACGCCGTGGCCGTGGTGGTGGCCCGGGACGGTCGGTTGCCCGTCGGCGCCGACGAGGCGGTGGCCGAGGCAGGCGGTGCGGCCATCGTGATCGGTTCACACGCCCGGGAAGGAGCCGACTCGCTCGCGGCAGGAGACCGGGTGTGGTGGGCGGAGACCGGTGACGGCCTGCGCCCGGGCGCCCTGGCCGCCATGCTGGCGCCTCTGGTAGCGGACATTTCCCTCATCGTGATGCCGGCCTCGCCCGATGGCCGCGATCTCGCCCCGAGGGTGGCAGCCCGATGCGGGCGACCACTGGTGGCCAGGGCCGTCCGCTCCGAGCTGATCGCGCCGTCGGGGGATGGAGGGACCCCCCGGGTGCGCGCCACGGTGTCCCGCATCGACGACCGCGTCCTGGTGCCGGTCACCGTCGACGGGCCGGCCGTGGTCACCCTGGTGCCCGGTTCCCGTTCGGTGACGCCGACGGCGGGGCCGGCCACGGTCGAGCCGCTGCTCGTACCGGCCCTCGAAGGATCGACGGACCGGGAGGTCGGCGCCGTCCTCGACCCGGTGGTGCTGGCCGTGCTCGAGCCCGATCTGCACACCATGGATCTGGCCGATGCCACCCGGGTCGTGGCCGGCGGGGCCGGGCTGGTGCCCGGGGCCGACGACCGCCAGGCAGAGCAGATCTTCGACCTCTTGATTGCGGTGGCAGCCGAGATGGGTGGGTCGGCCGGTGCCACCCGGGTGGCCACCGACGCCGGATGGATCGGGTACGAACGCCAGATCGGGACCACCGGAGTGGCCATCGACCCCCACTTGTACGTGGCGCTCGGCGTGTCGGGCGCAGCCCAGCACGTCGGTGGCCTGGGAACCCCCCGCCACATCGTCAGCGTGAACATCGATCCCTCGTGCCCGATGACGGCCATGGCCAACCTCGGACTGGTCACCGACGCCCACCAGCTGCTCCTCGAATTGGCGCGCCGATTCGGGGTGGCGGTCCCCGCCGATGAAGACTCGGCCGGCGACCTGCCGTCGACCGCACGGCACGCGGAGGCCCATCGTGGCTGAGCCCACCATGGCGGACGCCCCGGGGCCCGAGAGCGCAGAGTTCGACGCAGTGGTCGTGGGCGCGGGGCCCGCGGGTTCGGCCGCCGCCCTGGCTCTGGCCCGGGCCGGCCGTTCGGTGGTGATGGTGGAACGTGGTCCGTTCCCCGGGTCGAAGAACGTCTACGGCGGGGTGGTCTACGGCCGGGTCCTCGATGCCATCATCCCCAACTGGTGGGAGGACGTGCCGGTCGAGCGATGGGTGGTCCGGCGCTCCACCATGATGATGACCGAGTCCCAATCCCTCTCGATCGACTACCGGACTGGCGCCTGGGGCACCGCCCCCTACAACGGGATGACCACCGTCCGCTCCCGGTTCGATACCTGGCTGGCCGCCAAGGCCACTGAGGCCGGTGCCCGACTCCTCACCTCGACGGTGGCCACCGGTCTCCTGCGGGACGGCGACGGCCGGGTGGTCGGTGTCCGCACCGACCGGGACCACGCGGAACTGCGGTCCCGGGTGGTCGTGGCCTGCGACGGGGTGAACTCGTTTCTGGCCAAAGAGGCCGGGCTCCTCCCCCAGTCCGAAGCCTCCCACTACACCTTGGGCGTCAAAGAGGTGCTCTCTCTCCCCCGTGAAGTGATCGACGAACGCTTCGGGGTGCAGGGACACGAAGGGGTGGACATCGAGATCCTCGGCTGCACCCGGGGGATCCCCGGGGGCGGATTCCTCTATACGAACACCGACACGGTGAGCGTCGGCGTGGTGGCCTCCCTCCCCCACCTGGCCGAGGCCAGGATCCGACCCGAAGAGCTGATCGCCGATCTCAAGGAGCACCCGTCGATCGCCCCCTACCTGCGAGGGTCTTCCCTCCGCGAGTACGCCGCCCACCTCATCCCCGAGGGTGGGTACGACACCATGCCCCCACTGGCCACCGACGGGATGATGCTGGCCGGCGACTCCGCGGCCATGACCCTGGCCGCCGGCATGTGGCTGGAAGGGGTCAACTTCGCCATCGCGTCGGGCTACGCCGCCGGTCAGGCGGTGGACCGGGCCGTCGCGTCGGGTGACTGCACCGCCTCGGGCCTGGCCTCTTACCGGGCTGACCTCGAGCGTCAGTTCGTCCTGGTCGACCACAAACGGCTGCGGAAGGCCCCTGCCCTCGTTCTCTCCGATCGGGTCCAGCAGCGCTACCCGGGTCTCCTCTGCGACCTGGCCGAAGGGATGTTCACTGTGGTCAACCCTGCTCCCAAGCCCGGCGGCCTGCGGGTTACCCGCAACGCGGCGGCCAAGCATGGCGTAAAACTCCGCGAGTTGGCCGCCGACACGCTCCGCGGCCTCAGGATCTTCGGGTGAGCGGACGCCCTGGGGGCGGAACCACGGGTGGGCCGACGCCCCAGCCGGTGCGGTGGCGAGGTGTCTCTTTCGAGGACCGGATGGCCACCGTTGACTTCCGGGTCGGCGCCCGTGCCCATATCACCGTCGACTCCGAAGTCTGCCGGTCATGCACCACCAGCGCCTGCGTGACCGCTTGCCCGGCCAACCTCTTCGCCCCGACCTCCGACGGCGGCATCCTCTTCAACTACGAAGAGTGCTTCGAATGCGGCACCTGCTACATGGTCTGCAACAGCGAGGGTGCCATCACTTGGACCTACCCCGACGGCGGCCAGGGCGTCGTCTTCCACCACGGATGAACGACCCCCGTTTCACCCACGTCGGGCCGCTGGTGGTGGCTTGCCTGCGGATCACCGACCTCCGTCCGGAGGTCGACCCGCTGACCGGTGCGGTGGCGAGGGACGCTCAGGGCAACGGCCTATCCGCGGCCGACGCCGCCGCTCTCGAGCTCTCCCTGAGGATCGCCGGGGTCTGGTCCGGCCGGGTGGTGGCCCTGGCTGTCGGGCCCCCGGCCATCGATCCGGTGTTGCGTGACGTGGCGGCCCTCGGAGTGACAGTGCTACGCGTATCCCCAGAAACGGTCGATCCTGACCGCGGGTACGCCGCCGAACTGGCCGATGACGAGCAACGCCTAGCCCGCACCATCGTGGCCTCCCTCGTGCCCTACGGCCCACCCGACCTGATCGTGTGCGGTGACCGGTCGACGGACCGAGGGACAGGGGCGCTGCCCGCCTTTCTGGCCCACCAGCTCGGGGCCGTCCAGGCCCTGGGACTGGTGGCTCTCACCCCCGACGACACGGTCACCGGAGGCGGCCGTGCCCTCATCGCCGAACGCCGGCTCGATGCCGGATGGCGGGAGCGCCTCGGAGTCCCCCTTCCCGCCGTCTGCTCGGTGGAGGGTGCCGGAGTCCGACTGCGCCGGGCCTCATTGGGCGGCGCCCTGACCGCAGCCGCCGCTCCTGTCCCCGTCAACGGCATCTCCCCGGCCGATCGGCCGGAACGGGAGGAGGCCATCCCCGCCGTCCGGATCGGCCCGACCCGCGTCTTCGAGCCGCGCGCCCGGGTCCTGCCCGCTCCTGAAAGCACCGATCCGCGTGTCCGCCTGCTGGCTCTGACCGGTGCCCTGGTGGCCCACGACCCTCCCACCGTGATCGGTCCGGTCGGGCCCAGCGAAGCGGCCGACGAGCTGATGGCCTTCCTCGTCCGTCACGGCTACCTCGACCCAACGGACCCCGAGCAGGCCGGCACGTCCGGAAAGGGCACCGGCCGGTGACCCGTCTGTCCGACGCCAGCTGGCCCGAGATGGCCGACTGGGCGGCAGCGGGGTGTGTCCTCCTCCTTCCGTTCGGATCGACCGAGCAGCACGGCCCCCACCTGCCGGTGACCACCGACACCGACATCGCCGTGGCCA
>JADGOF010000198.1 GCA_017883105.1 Acidimicrobiales bacterium | reverse complement strand
TCGGCGAGGCCGGGGTGGGCCAGGTGCAGGTGCGGTTCCCGTCGCGCTCGGTCGACGAGCTGTGCGATCAGATCGCCGCCTTCGGCCACGACGTGGCTCCCCTGGTCAACTCCTGAACCGGCGAGGCGTCCTCGCGTTCACTGAGCCGGCGCGCCTCACTGTCGTCTCACTGCCGAGGGTCAGCCAGCCCGGTCAGGGAACGGTGGTGGTGGATCCGCTGCTACCCGGCCCGGTGGTGGTGGTCGTGGTGGTGGCCGGCTGACCTTTGACGGTGGAGGTGGTCGACGACCCCGAAGTGGAGGTGGTGGTGGTCGACGACGATGTCGTCGTCGAGGTGGCGTTCGGTCTGGTCGACGTGGTGGTCGACGAGGCCGGGGGCCGCGTGGTCGTGGTGGTTGCCGGGGGGCGGGTCGTGGTGGTGGTCGACACCGATGTTCCGTTGGGAATGAAGAACGTTCCGTTGGAAGTGTTGATGACAGTCCCACCGGCCCCGGGGGGGTAGAGGTAGCAGAGTGTCCCGAAACCGAGGAAGGCCACCGCCATCAACAGGGTGGACCGGCGGATGGGGAAGCGCCGGTGGACCGGCACCGACATGAACCCGACCAGGGCACTGTGGGGTGTCGACTCCTCCGGGTCGGCATTCCTCCACCGGCCCCAGAGGTTGGCGCGGCCGGCCTCCTCCATGTCGGGCGGCTCGATCGGCGGTTGATCCTCGCCCGCGGTCGTCCCGCCGTCGTCGGACTGATCGGTCATCGTGTGGCCTGGGCGGCACTGTCGCCGACCGCAGGTGAGGTGACGCCCGCAGCCCGCAGCCCGGTGGCCGCCCGCAGCCGGATCTCGCGGGCCACCTCGAACTGACGACCCGGAAGCGTCCGGGCGATCAGCCGGAGCTGCACGTACCCGACGTCGATGGTCTCCACCCCGGCCACCACCGGGTCCCCGAGGAGGAGATCGCGCCACCGGGGCTCAGCGGCCATGGCCGTCACCACCTCACGGAGAAGCAAGGTGACGTGTTCGAGGTCCTCGGTGACCGACACCGGGATGTCGATCACCGCACGCGACCAGTCCTTCGACAGGTTGGTCACCTGCCGCAATGCGCTGTTGGGCACCACCACCAGTTCGCCCTGGGCCGTCCGCACCTTGGTGACCCGCAGCGTGAGCTCCTCGACGGTGCCGGTGATGCCCACGTTCTGCCCGGGCACGGACAGCCGGATCACATCACCGAAGGCGAACTGACGCTCGGCGAACAGGAAGAACCCGGCCAGCAGGTCGCCCACCATCTGCTGGGCCCCGAACCCCAGCCCGATGCCCACCACGGTGGCCGGGGCCACCAGGGTGGTGAGGGGGACGCCCAGCCGATCGAAGGCGAGGATGAAGACGATGAAGTAGGTAAGGGCGACCGCCACCCATTCGATGGCCTCACTGATGGCCCGCGACCGCTTGAGCGACTCGGAGGCCACTGCACCCGATTCGATCTGGCGCCGGATCTGGACGTCGATCCACGTCCGGCGCCGCGCCCCCACCCAGTGGGCGAAGCGGACGGCGAGGCCTGCACCCAGCAGCAGCACGATGACCGGGAGGAGATGGTCTTGGAACCAAGAGTGGTGGATGCCGGCAAATTACCATCGACCGCTCTTGCCCCACGCTGCGGCCCCGGGCCCGCCGATCCGGCCTTCTCGTCGTTCGCCCCGACAGGGCGGGCCCGGGGGGCATAAACTGACGGTCTGTCAGGTTTCGGCTAGGGCCCGGTGGGCCGTGGCCATCGCATCACCCATGAGGCGGCATGCCGCCCGCCCGTCCACGAAGGGAACACCACCATGCTCGATTACGTGATCCGCAACGGCCTGGTCGTCGATGGCACCGGAGCCCCCGGTCGCCGAGCCGACGTCGGCATCCGGGACGGCAAGATCGTGGCCGTCGGCCAGGTGGACGAGGCCGGCACCACCGAGCTCGATGCCGCGGGCCTGGTCGTCGCCCCCGGCATCATCGACCCCCACACCCACTACGACGCCCAGCTCTTCTGGGACCCGACCGCATCTCCGTCCAACCTCCATGGGGTGACCACGGTCATCGGGGGGAACTGCGGGTTCACCCTGGCCCCGATCAAGGCGGAGGACCACGACTACATCCGCCGGATGATGGCCAAGGTCGAAGGCATGCCCCTGGTCGCCCTCGAGGAGGGCATCGACTGGGACTGGAGCAGTTTCGGTGAGTACCTGGGACGGCTCGAGGGCAACCTCGGGGTCAACGCCGGCTTCTTGGTGGGCCACTGCGCCCTGCGCCGGTGGGTGATGGGCGCCGACCGCGGATCGGAGGTGGCCAACGACGAAGAGCTGGCGGAGATGACCCGGCTGCTGGCCGAGTCGATCGAAGCCGGAGGGTTGGGCTTCTCCTCCTCCCAGTCCCGCACCCACTCCGACGGGGACGGCAACCCCATCTCGTCGCGCAACGCCGACCGTCGCGAGATGTTGGCCTTCTGCGAAGTGGTGCGCGATCACCCGGGCACCACCCTCGAGTACATCACCAACGGCTGCCTCGACACCTTCTCCGACGAGGAGATCGACCTCATGGTGGCCATGACCGCCACTGCCCGCCGCCCCCTCAACTGGAACCTGCTGACCATCGACTCGCGGACCCCCGACAAGACGGCCCGCCAGTTGGAGGCCTCGTCCCGGGCGGCCGAGGCCGGCGGGAAGATCGTGGCCCTGACCATGCCCACCCTGGTGCCCATGAACATGAGTTTCCGAACCCATTGCGCCCTCTTCCTGATTCCCGGCTGGGGCGACGTGATGGGGCTGCCGATAGAGGAGCGGATCGAGAAGTTGCGCGATCCGGCCGTCCGGGCTTACCTCGACGAACTGGCCCACTCGGACGACGCCGGTGTCTTCCGCCGTCTCTCCCACTGGGCCAACTACATCATCGGAGACACGTACGCCCCCGAAAACAAAGGCCTGAGCTGGCGCGATGTCGGTTCCATCGCCGAGGAACAGGGGAAGGCCCCCTTCGACGCCCTGCTCGACCTGGTCATCGCCGACGAGCTCCGGACCGTGCTGTGGCCCAAGGCCTCCGACGGCGACGACGCCTCGTGGCAGGCCCGGGCCGAGGTCTGGGAGAACCCCGGGGCCATGGTGGGCGGATCGGACGCCGGCGCCCATCTCGACCGGATGTGCGGCTCCAACTATCCGACCTCCTTCCTCGGTGACTGCCTGCGCAAGCGGAAGCTGGTGGCGATGGAGTGCGCCGTCCAGCTGATGACCGAGGCCCCGGCCGAGCTCTTCGGGCTGTACGACCGTGGTCGAGTGGCCGAAGGCCTATGCGCCGACCTCTTCATCTTCGATCCGGAGACGGTCGGCTCCGAGCCGGCCACCCTGGTCAACGACCTCCCCGGGGGGAGCCCCCGTCTGATCGCCGATGCCATCGGCGTGGTCCGGGTGCTGGTCAACGGCGTCGAGACCATCGCCGATGGCAAGCCGACCGGCAACCTGCCGGGCACGCTGCTCAAATCGGGGCGGAACACGGTGACCGTGGACCCCACCCCCACCGCCGTCTGAGGTTCGCCTCCGACCTCAAGGGCGTCGGCCCGGCAGGTCACGACCTACACTGCTGACGCGGCGTCAGGTCACCGCCACGAGTCATCATCCCGCCGGTTGCTCCGGCACTCATTCGGAGTCGTCGTTCACCGCGAAAGGGGCCCATCATGGGTAGTCAGGTCACCAGGGACGAAAAGCAACTGCTGATCGGCGGCAAGTGGGTCGGGGCCGGCAACGGCACCTACGACATCATCAACCCGGCCACCGAACAGCTGGTCGGCCAGGCACCCGATGCATCGGTCGACGACGCCCACGCCGCCGCCGCGGCGGCGCGTGAGGCGTTCCCGGCCTGGGCCGCCACCCCGGTGGAGGAGCGCCTCGCCCTGCTGAAGGCGGCCGCCGCCGCCATCCGGACCAAGGGTGAGGAACTGGTGCCCCTGGTCATCGCCGAGACGGGCGCCACCGCCTCGGTCGGCTCTCGTATGCAGGTACCGGTGACTGCCGACCGGTTCGACCGGTACTCCCGCGACATCCGCCACGTCCAGGAGTCGATGCTGCCGCCCGTCGTGTCCGCAGCCACCCCCCTGGCCCCCGGGGGCCTGATCAGTGCTCTGGCCTACCGCCAGCCGGTCGGCGTGGTGGCCGCCATCGCCAGCTACAACTTCCCCATGACCAACATGGCCGGCAAGGTGGCCCCGGCGCTGGCCATGGGCAACACCGTGATCATCAAGCCCGCCCCGCAGGACCCGCTCGCCGTCATCGAGATGACCCGCGTCCTCGACGAGGTGGGCTTCCCCGCCGGCGTAATCAATCTGATCAGTGCCGCGGGTCCCGAGCCTGCGTCGGTGCTTACCTCGTCCCCCGACGTCGACATGGTCTCGTTCACCGGCTCGACCGCTGTCGGCCAACGCATCGCCACCGCCGGGGCCCCGACCATGAAGCGCCTGCTCATGGAGCTCGGAGGCAAAGGGGCCGCGGTGGTCTTCGAGGACGCCGACATCAAGGCGGTCATCACCGCCATCGGTTCGACCTGGGCCTTCCACTCGGGCCAGATCTGCACGGCGCCGACCCGGGCCGTGGTGCAGCGGAGCATCTTCGACCAGGTGGTGGAGGGGCTGTCCGCGTTTGCCGGTGCGCTCAAGGTGGGTGACCCGACCGATCCGACGACCGTGGTGGGACCGCTCATCTCCAGAGCCCAGCAGCAGCGGGTGCTCGACTACATCGAAACCGGCCGCCGGCAGGGCGAGGTGGTCGTCGGAGGTGGTCGTCCCGAGCACATGGAGCGCGGCTTCTACGTCGAGCCCACACTGGTCGTCGGGACCAACGACATCACCGTGGCCCGTGAGGAGATCTTCGGGCCGGTGTTGGTGGCCATCCCCTTCGACGACGAAGAAGAAGGCATCGCCATCGCCAACGACTCCGAGTTCGGTCTCTACGACTACGTCTTCTCCGGTGACACGACCCGAGCGTTCCGGGTGGCCAAGCGGCTCCGGGCCGGCCATGTCGGCATCAACACCGCCCAGCGCAATATGGATGCCCCCTTCGGTGGGTTCAAGATGAGCGGCATCGGCCGTGACGGGGGCGACACCGGGCTCGAGGCGTACTCGGAGATGCAGTCGATCATCTGG
>JADGOF010000197.1 GCA_017883105.1 Acidimicrobiales bacterium | reverse complement strand
CCCAACGGCTCGGGCAAGTCCACCTTGGCCAACGTGCTGCTCGGCAATCCCGCCTACGAGGTCACCTCGGGCGCCATCCGGTTCAAGGGTGAGGACGTCACCGCCTGGCCCACCGACGTCCGGGGCAAGGCCGGCATGTTCCTCGCCTTCCAGGAGCCCGAGTCGATCGGCGGGGTGCCGGTCATCCAATTCCTCCGCCAGGCCCTTTCGGCCCGCAGGGGGATGGACATTTCGGTGCTCGAAGTCCGCCTCATGATGATGGAGTGGATGGAGAAGCTGGGCATGGATCCGGCCTTCGGTGAGCGCCATCTCAACGACGGGTTCTCAGGCGGCGAGAAGAAGCGCAACGAGATACTCCAGATGGCGATTCTCGAACCCGAATTGGCGGTGCTCGACGAGACGGACTCGGGGCTCGACGTCGACGCCCTCCGCACTGTGGCCCGCGGGGTGCACACCGTGCGTGAGGCCCGACCCGACCTGGGGGTGCTGGTCATCACCCACTATCAGCGCATGCTCGACGAGCTGGCCGCTGACCGCGTCCACCTGCTCGTCGACGGGGTGATCGTGGCCGAGGGCGGACCCGAGTTGGCTGAGCGATTGGAGACCGAGGGGTACGACGCATGGCGGAACTGAACGACACGGGTCCGGAGCTGGACGTTGCCACCCTCCGCAAGGACTTCCCGCTGCTGACCCGTGAGGTCAACGGCCACCCCATCATCTATCTCGATTCGGCGTCGTCGTCGCAGCGCCCGTTTCAGGTGCTCGATGCCATGCGGGACTACGACGAGACCACCCACGCCAACGTGCACCGGGGGGTATACGGCATCGCCGAGGAGGCCACCCGGCGGTTCGAGGCCGCCCGGGTCAATGTGGGTCGGTTCATCGGCGCCCCCAATCCCGCCCGCGAGATCATCTTCGCCAAGAACGCCACCGAGGGCCTCAACGTGGTGGCCCACACCTGGGGCCGCGCCAATCTGCACGAAGGGGACGCCATCGTGCTCACCGAGATGGAGCACCACGCGAACATCGTCCCGTGGCAGATGCTGGCCACCGAGCGGGGTCTCACCATCCGCTGGATCCCCGTCGATGATGAAGGCCATCTCGTACTCGACGACCTGGCTACGTTGCTGGTCGGAGCCAAGCTGGTGGCCGTAACCTGCATGTCCAATGTGCTCGGGACCCTCAACCCGGTGCGCCGGATCGCCGAGGCGGCCCACGCCGCCGGCGCCGTGGTGGTGGCCGACGCCGCCCAATCGGTCCCCCACCTCCCGACCGATGTGACGGCGCTGGGCGTCGACTTCCTGGCCTTCAGCGCCCACAAGATGCTCGGGCCGACCGGTATCGGGGTGCTTTGGGGCCGTGACGAGATCCTCTCCGAACTGCCACCGTTCCTGGGCGGCGGGGAGATGATCCTCGATGTGCGCAAAGAGGGGTTCACCCCCAACGACATCCCCTGGCGGTTCGAGGCCGGCACGCCGCCGATCACCGAGGCAGTCGGCCTGGGCGCCGCTGTCGACTATCTCCGGGCCATCGGCATGGAAACGATCCGAGCCCACGAGATCTCACTGACCACCTACGCGATGACCTCGCTCAACGAGCGCTTCGGTGACGACATCCGGATCTTCGGTCCCCCCGATCCCGCCGACCGGGGAGGGGTGTTGTCGTTCGCCTATCGGGACCTGCATCCCCATGACATCTCCCAGATCCTCGACCAGTACGGGGTGTGCGTCCGGGCCGGACATCACTGCGCAAAGCCATTGATGCGCCGATTCGGCGTGAATGCCACCGCCCGGGCATCGCTCGCCCTGTACAACGACGAGTCCGATGTCGATGCACTTGCCGATGCCCTGTCTGAGGCGGGGGCGTTTTTCGGATGAGCACGGACCGGTACGCTTGAATCGTGCTTTCCCGAACCCTACCTGACAGCCCCTTCGACGGGGCCGACCACCCGGTCGCCGAGAGGGGGCCGGCCTGATGCCCGGCCTCGAGGATCTGTACCGCGAGATCATTCTCGACCACTACCGGTCCCCCCGGAACCGGGGTGAGCTGGTCTCCCCCCCGGCGCAACGGGTCGAAGGCTTCAACCCCCTGTGCGGCGACGAGATCGTGGTGACCCTCGAAGTGACCGACGGCACGGTGTCCGACATCAAGATCGCCGGAACCGGCTGCTCGATCAGTCAATCATCGGCGTCCCTGATGTCGGCGGCGGTAAAGGGCAAGCCGGTCCCCGAAGTGCGGGATCTGATCCGTACCTTCAAGGGGATGATGTCGATTCACGAGTCCACTCTCCCGTCGGCCAACGGCGGATCCGGTGACGCCGACGCGGACGAGATCAGCGAGCCGGAGGCCATCGACATCGATTCCCTCGGTGAGCTCGCCGCCCTCCAGGGTGTGGTCAAGTTCCCGGTACGCATCAAGTGCGCCACTCTCAGCTGGAACACGCTGGCCCAGGGTCTCGACCAGAGCGAGTCGCTCGCCTGACCCCTCCCCTCCCGATCAGCAGGGGAGGGGGTCGAAGTCGGTTTCGATGGTGGTCGTCGTGCTCGACGATGTCGACGTACTGGAATCACCACTGCTCGTACTCGTGGTCGGATAGGTGGTCGACGTCGTCGTGGAGGGCACCACCCCATACGGTCCGGGAGGCGGTGTGAACGCCGACTCCGGCCCAGAACCAAGGAACTGGGTGATCACCTGCTGGGCCTGAGGCTCCTGCACGTAGAGCACGGAACCCAGCGACGAGAAATCGGAGGAGTACGAGGCGTAAGTGGGCAGGGTCGCCGTCGCCAGTGACTGGGACGAGAAGGTGTGGAACTCCCGGGCCAACGAGATCAGGTCACTGACAGTGAATGTCGAGTCGACCGTGACCCCCTGCACCACCGATCCGATGAATGCATTCAGGGTGAGGGGGTTGTACTGCTTCTCGGCCTGGTTGATGACCGCTTTCAGGAACGCATTCTGGCGCTGGATCCGTCCGAAGTCGCCGGTGCCGTCGGACTGCCAGTAGCCGTCCTTCTCGTACTGGTAGTGCCGGCTGCGGGCCACTGCAAGCGCGTAGCCGCCGTTGAGGTGCTGACATCCCTGCTGGGTGATATTGAGGCCGGTGTACGTGTCCTGGGCCGGATACGGGAAGTTAAGATCGATACCACCGACAGCGTCGACCGCGCCACGGAACCCCTCGAAGTTGATCTGGACAACGTGCTCGATGGGGATCCCGAAGTTGGCTTCGATGGTCTGTACCAACTGGTCGGGACCTGAGTTGTAGGTGGCATTGATCCGGTTGTACCGGCCGACTTGCGTGGTGTCCCCGGCCACGGACACCACGGTGTCGCGAGGGATCGACAAGACGCTGGCTTGCCCGGTGGCCGGGACGATATGGACGATCTTCACCACGTCGCTCCGTTGACCACCGGTATTGGCCTGCGATCCAAAATGAGCGGCATCGGAAGCACTCTCCGTGGAGCGGGTGTCCGAGCCGATCAGCAGCACATTGAACGGCTGGCCCACCGGGGCCTTCTTCAGATGCTTGACCGTCACCTTGGCTACCTGACTGAAACGGTACTGGAAGTAGACGTATCCGGACCCAACTGTGACCAAGGTGAGAGCCACCACCACGACACCGCCCAGCAGCACCCGATCGAGCCAGGTGCGCTTCTCCTTGCGGGGTTTGCCTGCTGCGGCTTTCCGTTCCTTGCGGGTCAGTCTGGTCCCCGGGTCGGCTCCATCGGCTGGATCGGCTGGATCGGCTGCTGCGGCACCGGTCCCCACCGCCCCGGCGACTGCCCGTCCGGGAAGGCCCGGGGTCTCAGCATTCCCGCCTGCAGGACCACCGGTGAGGGGGGATGCCTCACCGGGCGGGGACACCTCCGGGACCGACGACATGGGCGACTGCCCTTCCGGCCGGGTCTCGTCGCCCCCGGAAACAGGAGCGCCTTCTTCGGCGGCCATGCCGTCAGTCGGGGGAACCGCCGGACTGGTGCCTTTTCTGGACGCGCTGTGAGCGCCGCCTCGTCGGCGATTTCGGCGTGCCATGGGGGGGACGCTAGCAACCAGGCGCGGCGTACCGGGACCGGGCTCAGCACCCGAACTCTCATTTGGGACGCTGGGGCGCCGGGTGCCGACGAAGCGTGCCGACGAAGCCGACGAAGCGCTCCGACGAAGAGGCGTCAGCTGTAGGCGGCGTAGCCGCTGCGGTCGACGATCTCGGCCAGATCGCTTCCACCTGTGGCCACCACTCGACCGTCCGACAGCACGTGGACCACGTCGGGATGGAGCACATCGAGCAACCGGCGGAAGTGGGTGATGGCCAACACCCCGAGGTCCCACTCCTTGGTGGCCTCCTGCACACGTCGGCCGACCGCACCCAGAGCGTCGACGTCGAGCCCGGAATCGATCTCGTCCAGAATGGCGAATCGGGGGCGAAGCACGCCCAACTGCAGCGTCTCGTTGCGCTTCCGCTCACCTCCCGAGAGGTCCACATTGAGCGACCGGTCGAGAAATCGCTCGTCGAAGCCGATCCGTCGGGCTTCTTCGTGGAGCCGGGTGGCGATCCCGTTGTCCGATGCTCCGAGCTCGCCGGAGGGGATGCTCGGTCGGGCCGCGGTCAGCGAGTCGACCAGCGAGACCCCTGGTACCTCAATCGGGTGCTGCATCCCCAGAAACAGGCCGGCACGGGCCCGTTGCCAGGTGGGCAGGGACAAGAGATCGATGCCGTCCAGCGTCACCGAGCCGTCGAGGATCTCATAGCCCGGCCGTCCCATCAGGACGTGGGCGAGCGTGCTCTTCCCCGACCCGTTCGGACCCATCACCGCATGCACCTCCCCACTGCGCACGGTAAGGGTCAGTCCCTTGAGGATCTCACGACCGGGGATGCCGGCGCGCAGTCCTTCGATGCACAGCTCACCCGTGCTCATGGCACCACCACCGAGACATCGTCGCCGTCGACCAGTAACTCGTAGACCGGAACCGGACGGGTGGCGGGCAGGGAGCAGGGCTCACCGGTTCGGAGGTCGAAGGTCGATCCGTGCTTGGCACACTCGATCTGGCACTCACCGGTCCATACTTCACCGTCTGCCAACGAGAAGTCCTCATGACTGCACCGGTCGCCGATGGCGTAGAAGTCGTCCTCGATACGGACCAGCGCCACCCGCAAGCCGGCCACGTCGAAGCGC
>JADGOF010000010.1 GCA_017883105.1 Acidimicrobiales bacterium | reverse complement strand
TCGACCCTGTCGATGAAGGCGGCCGAGCTCGGTCTCGAGTTGGACAGCCAGGCGATGACCTCGGTGCTCGACTCCCTCAAGCAGCTGGAGTACGAGGGGTACCACTTTGAGGTGGCCGACGGATCACTCGAACTGCTCCTGCGGAGCTCGACCGGATGGGAGCAGCCTTACTTCGAGCTCGAGTCGTACCGGGTCATCGCCGACCAGGGCGACCGCCAGTCCACTGAAGCCACCGTCAAGCTCATGGTCGGCGGCGAGCGCATCGTGGCCACGGCGGAGGGGAACGGTCCGGTCAACGCCCTGGACGGGGCCCTCCGTGCCGCCATCGGCGCCCGTTACCCGACGCTCTCCGGTGTCCATCTGGTGGACTACCGGGTCCGGGTGCTCGATTCGGCCAAGGGAACCGGTTCGGTCACCCGAGTGCTCATCGACTCCACCGACGGCGACCGCACCTGGACAACCATCGGGGTTTCCGAGAACATCATTGCGGCATCGTGGCAGGCCCTGTCTGACTCGATCGTCTACGGTCTGCTTCATGCCGGCATGCCGAACGGCGACTGACGTCGCCGGACGCTGAACATCCTCCACCAACCACCAGGAGCTCCACGGTGACTCAACCCAGCTTTGTACCGATCGTCGAAGCCGATCAGGTGCGTCGGGCCTACCAGCTGCACGTACCCACCATCTGGACCCAGTCGCGACCCTCCGAATTGCGGGGAACGAGTGCACCGGCAGGGGTCCGGTTGGGCACCCCCGGGCCGGACCAGGGGTTCGCCCTCAAGCTGGCCCGGAGGTTCGAGGAGCGTCTGGTGCTGCCGTCAGGCGAGTCGGCCGAGGACGCCATCGCCGGGTGCACGGCTGTGGCCATGCGACGCTCCGCCCGGTTCGGTCGGGCCCCGGTCATCCACGATCTCACCTTCGCCTTCACCCTGTGGGGCTTCCTTTCGGGTGCACCCGCCGACCTGATCGAGGCCCGGGGCCCCCTGTTCCGGTCGGCATCACATCACTACCAGGCGCAACGGGCCATCGCCGACAGCGTGCTCGAGCAGACCCTCCGGCTCACACCCGAGGCGGTGGCCGAACGGATTGGTGCGTGGCGCGAGCTACTGGTGCTTGCTGACCACAACTGAGGACCTCGTCTCATGACGTCGGGGGAAGGGAAGGCCGTCGTGGACATCACTAAGGATGAGCTCGAGGCCAACGGGTGGACGTTCTCCGTCCGTTCAGCGGGGCCCGAAGACGGCAGACCGGTGATCCTGCTCCATGGGTTCCCCCAGACCTCCCGGGCGTTCTCCAACCAGCTCCTCGCCCTGGGTGAAGCGGGCTTTCGAGCCGTGGCGCCGGACCAGCGGGGCTACTCGGCTGGTGCCCGTCCGATCGGGGTGGAGCACTACCAGGTGGCCGACCTGATCGCTGATGTCGATGCCATGGCCGACGCACTGGGCATGGACACCTTCGACCTGGTCGGCCATGACTGGGGCGGTATTGTGGCCTGGCGTTACGCGGCGGCGCGTCCGCAGCGGGTACGCACGCTCACTTCGGTGTCCACCCCGCACCCGGGGGCGCTGGCCGATGCCCTGTCCGGAGGCGACCCCGATCAGGCCGAACGCTCGTCCTATCTGAGCCTGTTCCGCGAACCGGACGTTCCCGAGCAGCTGTTGCTCGGTGAGGACGGTGCCGGTGAGGGGTTCCGCCAGATGATGTCGACGACAGGACTCGGGGAGGAGCTGGGGAACTACTACGTCGACGTGCTGTCCCAGCCCGGAGCCCTCACCGCCGCCCTCAATTGGTACCGTGCCACTGATCTGGCCGTGCCGATCGACATCGGACCGGTCATCTCGCCGACCATGTATGTCTGGTCGACCCATGACATCGCCCTGGGCCGCACGGCGGCGGAGGCGACTGCCGGCTGGGTGGAGGGATCGTATCGCTTCGAAGTGCTCGAGGGCGTGAGCCATTGGATCCCCGAGGCTGCGCCAGACCAGTTGAACCGTCTACTCCTCGATCACCTGGGCTGATCAACTTCCCCCGGGGAACCCGCTTCGTCACCAGGAGGCCGGATGTGACGAAGTTAGCGTCCCTTGCGCCAGCGGCGTTTTGTTGCTGAGGCTCCGGTGAACTCGCCCACCGTGCCGCCGCCACCCCCAGTCATGCTTCCCGCGGTGACCGGAGTCCGCGAACCGGATCTGGCCGGCGTGGCTTGATTGCGTTGGTCGTCACCGTGGTACTTCACCGACACGTTGTCGGCCAGGTGTGAACCCTCGATGGCCTTTTGAAACAGGTCGGGGAACTGTGGTCCGACGTGCGCTTCCTGCTGCGGTGGGGCTCCGACGACCTGGTGGGTTGCCCTTTGGCTGCCTTGCATCGGGGTGGGGGGTTCATTCCGCACCGACGGATGCAGTTCGGGCAGATAGAACTTGCCGTCGCTGGCTTTCCACCAGCCTGGTCCCTCATTAATATCACTCATACGGTTGCCTCCACTACTCTGTGTGGTAGTCCATACTCCGAAGAGTAGCCCTCCGCGGCGGTTTTGTCAGGTGAAATTGTTGTCGACCCATTGACGGTCCGACTTGAGGCCTCCAGCAGGCGTGCGGAGGTTCGACTCCGGCCGTGGCAGGGGCCCCCGGTCCGGCACTGAGGTCGGGGTAGTCGAGGTTGCCCGCCCCCCGGGTCGGGAACCTTCCGCTGTCGGTTCTGACTGACCCCTGCCTACCGCTGAGTAACTTGGAGTGATGGACACACCCACCTTCGCCCTCACCGAAACCCACCGGGAGTTCCGCGACACCCTGCGCAGATTTGCCGAGGACCGGGTCGCTCCCCACGCCGCCGAGGTGGACCGCGAAGCGCGCTACCCCAAAGAGTCGTTCGACGCCTGTGTCGAGTTGGAGCTTTCCGCTTTGGGCATCCCCGTCGAATACGGGGGAGCAGGGGCCGACATGGTCACCCAGGCCATCATGGCGGAGGAGTTGGCCCGGGTGTGCGCCTCCACCTCGTTGACCATGCTGATCTCCAAGCTCGGGATGTTGCCAGTCATGAACTGGGGATCCGAGGAGCTGAAGCGCCGGTATCTTCCCCGAGTGGCGACCGGTGAGTACCAGGCCAGTTACTGCCTCTCCGAGGCCGACGCCGGCAGCGACGTGGCCGCCATGCGAACAAGGGCAGTGCGCGACGGGGACGACTACCTGCTGTCGGGGACCAAGTACTGGATCACCAATGCCGGCATCTCTGACACCTACACGGTGTTCGCCGTCACCGACCCGGCCGCTGGACGGCGCGGGATCAGTTGCTTCCTCGTCGAGGCCGACTGGGGGGTCGAGGTGGCCCACCACGAGGACAAGATGGGCGTCCGGGGCAGTCCCACCGCCGCAGTGTCCTTCGACGAGGTGCGGGTTCCGGCGGCCAATCTGATCGGGAAGGAGGGTGAGGGATTCACCATCGCCATGCACACCCTTGACCGCAGCCGCCCCACCATCGGCGCCCAGGCGGTGGGGATCGCCCAAGGGGCTACCGACTATGCGGCGGGCTACATGCTGGAGCGGAAGGCATTCGGCAAGCCGATCGCCGACCTGCAGGGACTGCGCTTCATGCTGGCCGATATGGCCATGCGCACCGAGGCGGCGCGGACCCTGGTCTATCGGGCGTGCTCCCTCATCGACAGTGGCGATCCCGCAGGCGAACTGACCAGGATCGGGGCGATGGCCAAGTGTTTCGCCTCGGACACGGCCATGGCCGTGTCCACCGACGGGGTCCAGCTGCTGGGTGGGTACGGATTCTCCAAGGACTTCCCCGTCGAGCGTTTCATGCGTGACGCAAAGATCACCCAGATCTACGAGGGCACCAACCAGATCCAGCGGGTGGTCATCGCCAAGGGGCTGCTTGGATAACTGTTTCCCCAGCATACATCGGCGGTCTGACATTCCGCCGAGTACGGGGAGATCGGCGGAATGTCCTGGACGACGTCGTAGATCCGGGATTCCTGGGTACATACGTGGGTGCAGCGGGCGACAGCAGATGAGGTGTTCGGGATGCGCCGACTCCCGGGGCACCGGGCCTGGATCGAAAGCGGGCGCCAATGACCCTTTCGTCTAAACACGTCCAAACGAACGAGGCCCCGCTACAACATCGCTGACGGAATCGCCCGGGCCCTGTGAGGCCTTGGCAGCGTTGCCAAGGATCAGCTGGTCCGGATGACCTGAATGGACCCGACGACAGACTCCCTGTCGGCGCCCCGGCCGGCGAATCCGCCACCAGTCGACGAGCATCTTCGAGACGTTGCTGGTATCCAGAGCCACGATGGCAAGGGGAACTGCGCCAGAGCGCTGATGAACCCGGGTGGTGCTTCTAGTGGCCACCGATCACGCAGAGCTCGACGATCTTGGTGACGATCGGGAAGCCGTCGAAGATGGGTCCCCCCGCCGCGTTCACGTGCGCAACCAGCTGGTCCTTCAGGGCCGCCTGGGTCCCAAGTGGGGTGGCCGACCACTCACCTTGGACGTACCGGAAGTACCGCTCGTAGGTGGGCCAGGGATTCCCCATCGCCTCGTTGTCGACAACGGGGAAGATCCTCGGCAGGAGGAAGTGGCAGAACTTCGAGGGGAAGACCGGTGAGCCACCCAGGACCAGCTTGATGTCAGCTATGAGGTCCGGGAACGCTCTGACCTGTTCCCACGTGTCCGTGGTGATGTCACTGTCGACGTACGGTGCGCAGGCGGTTGCCCAGGCCGCGCCGAGGGCACCCGCGAGCTGGGTGAAGCGACTGGTGAGTTCAGCATCCGTGGCCGGCCTGGTCGCCTTCCAGCCTTTCAGGTCACGGAGGAACGGTTCCCACCAGGCTAGGGAGAAGTTCCCCTGCGGGTTCTGGGCTTGCCATCGTCGGTAGTCGGCGTTGTGCAGGTCGGCAGGCCAGTTCGGCCGTGCGTTCCAGAACGCGATCCCGCCAGCCAGTTCCTGGGAAGTGAGTGCCGGCATGTGACGCATTGTGCCATCTGTGGGCGCGGCGCGGACGGGAGGTTGTGGGAGGAGCGCGCAACGGGTGCACCCATGAAGCCGGCAACGATGGTCGAACAGCGCCAGCGAGCGCGTCGGTAACGCGCGCCCACCATGTACACGGGGGGCGTGTATGGGCGCGCGTTACCAACGCGTGTTCCGCTCGCGGACGAGATTCATCGCCACCCCGGCCTGACTGGATTCCGCACTGTTCCGAACCTGGTGGCGCTGGGTCGTGGCCTCAGGACAGTCAAGTGGGTGGAGAGCACCTGCCTGTACCGGAGCCCAGAACTCGCCGATCGCGTCGAAGCCCTCATCGCCGCTTGCGCGGCAGGGGAGTCGAGCCTGGTCGATGACGGAAGGGCCTACCAGTTCGTGGTGGCCGAAACACCGTCTGACCGGGATTGATTCACCAGACCTGACACTGATGTAACTGCGCAGACCGTTTCTAAGGTGTGCGCAGTCATGGAAGTTCAACGACAGAACGATCGACCTATCGGAGTGGAGTGGATCCGCTCATCTGTCCGTCGGCGCGTCGTCGTCGCCGCCTGGGCGGTGCTTGCCACGGCACCCGAAGACCACGACCAAGAAGGAGCACCTGATGCCGAACCGTGAACCCCAGACCCTGCCGTTGCTACCTGGAACACAGGAGAAGAGAGCGCCCGCGCTCGTGATCGCACGGGAGAGCTCGTACGACTCCAACGTGCTCATGGAGGGGATGATCGGCCAAACCGTCGGCTCGAACCTCCACCTACCCGGCGCCCGGGACGTGCTCGACGCCGGCATAGCACCGCTGCTCGGCACCGGCCCATTCGACACCTTCCAGTACCGAAAGCACAAGACCAACGCCGTTGTCTTCGAGCACCAGGGTGTCATCTACCTCTACTCCATGGGCTCGGCGTCAATGACCAACCTCTCCGAGTCCGAGAACGCCTTCATCGAGTTGCTCTGTGACGTGTTCTCCGCCTACCGGCCCGAGAATGTCTACGTCGCCACCTTCAACCGGCTTCTGCGCTCGATGGACTTCTCCGGGAAGCTCCTCCAGGCCGCCAAGCGCGACGTGGGTGTCCTCCACTGCGGGACAACCACCATCGACCCCCGCTCGGGCCCCGGCAAGGCGATGTGGGCCACCTTCGCCTTGGTCGCAGACATGGAACGAGACTCGATCGTCCAGCGCCTCTTCTCCGGGCAGGTCAACAAGTACAGCACGGGGAAGTACATCCTCGGATCGGAAGCCGTGCCCCCCGGCTACCGGCTGGCCGAGGACGGCACGGTCGTCCCAGTGCCCGAGTTGCAGGATGCCGTCAGGCAGCTGCTGACGATGATGGCGGACCCGAGACTGACAGCCAGGCAGATTGTCGACGCAGCGGGTGCCGACGGGCTGAGTTCGGACACGATCAAGCGGATCCACGGAATCGACGCCACATTCGCCGACCTGTGCCGGGCCGACTCTCGCCTGGCCAGCCTCATCGACTGGATGGACACCTACCGCACCGGCACCGTCGACATCTTCCACCGCAATCCCTTCCCGGGCGCGATCCGGTTCCGGGAGCTGGTAGTGGAGGGGGTCGCCCCGAACGACCCGGGATTCATCCGCTTCCACTACGACTGGGGTATCCCGGAAGGTGGCTGGGCACCGGATGACGTCATCGCGGCGGCGAAACGGCGCACCATGGGCACCAAGGAGCGGCGGCGGGGTGGGGGTGGCACCCACCGGCGTCGCAAGCCGCTGAGTGGCTGGGTGCGCTGGCGTGACGCCGAGACGGAGTACAAGCTCACGGGCACGTCGGCCATGTACGTTCTCCAAGCTCGCCCGGCGGAGATCGACGAGGGATCGGCCGCATGAGCGCCTGGACCGATGACCGGGGGAGCCTCTCCCGCCGGCTCGCCTCGATAAGGCCAGCCGAACTCCATCAGTCGATCGCCCGGGCGGCGATCGACGGGATCCGCCACGGGCTGTCGGCGGATCTCCTCGACGGACAAGAGGCCGCCCGCACCGGCCGGTCTCTCGGCTACCACCTCGATCGGCGCCAGACACGTCTCGAGCACCTCGACGAGCAGATCGGCCAGTGCGAACGAGAGGCTGCAAACGCCCGGCGGAATGCCAACCTTACCGATGACGACGACCTGGCCCGCCAGTTTATGGACGACTCCACCGACGCCCAGCGCCGGGTTACGCAGATGCGCAGGGAGCGAGGCGAACTGCAGGTTGGCGTGGAGACACTCGGAACGATGTTCTCGTCGGAGTCTGGCTCCGGCCGGGTACGACACTGCGGACATGCACCCACGACGCCATCGTGAGGAGCGCTGTACGGTTCGGTCCGAGACTCATGGCTGACACGCTCCTGACTCCTTCCAAGATCACTGCCTGGCTGGACTGCGGCTGGTATCTGACGCTCCAGCGTGGCGCGGGCGAAGCTGAGCAGAATCCCCCGGGTGCGCTCGCCGAGCTCCTGATGCGCAAGGGCCTTGACCACGAGCAAGCCTGCCTGGAGGAGTTCAGGGAACGTGGCGTCAGCGTCCACGAGGTACCTGAACGTCGCGAAGATGAGTCGTTCCAGCAATGGGTGGACCGGGTCGGTAACCCGCTGGAGGACGGTTGGGACGTCATCTACCAGTTCCCGTTGATCCACGACGGGATGCGCGGGGTTGCCGATTTCTTGGTCCGGGTTCCCGAGCCGATGGACGGGTTCGCGGCCTACGAGCCCTATGACGCCAAGCTCACCCGCGCCCAGGCGAAGCCCGGCCACGTACTTCAACTCTGCTTCTACGCCGATGCGCTGGAGGCGCTCGCGGGAAGCCCCCCACGACAAGTCCATCTGTGGCTTGGGTCTGGCCTGGTGGAGTCCCTCTCGGTCGAGCAGCTTGGTCCATACTGGCGACGGCTTCGCCGGCAGCTCCGCGACGTGATGGCGGCCCCGGTGGAGGACGGCACCGTCCGGGCAGAGCCCTGTTCCCACTGTGAGTTCTGCGAGTTCTCTCGGCACTGTGAGGACGGTTGGCGTGCCGAGGACTCCTTGGTGTTCGTGGCTGGCGTTCGCACGAAGGAGATCGACGCGTGCCGGGAGGACGGCGTCGCCACACTCGCCGAGTTGGCACAGGCCGATCGTCCGATACCAGGGGTGCGCGCTGCGCGCCAGGAGCGGCTTCGTGGCCAGTCGGGGCTGCAGGTGCTGTCCCGGGACCACCCGGAGCAGCCGCCCGCCTTCCAGCCGGTCCCGGTCGGTGACGATCCCGTGTGGGGGCACGGCTACGCCCAGCTCCCTCCGCCTGACCAGGGCGACGTCTACTTCGACCTCGAGGGTCACCCGTTCTGGACCCCGGCATCAGGCCTGTTCTTCCTTTTCGGCCTGTGGTACCAGGACCAAGGCGAGTGGATCTACGACGGCCGGTGGGCTCACGATCTCGACTCGCAGGCGGCCGTGGTGGCCGACGTCGTGGCCTTCTTCGAGCAGCGCCGGTCAGAGCACCCTGACAGTCACGTGTACCACTACAACCACACGGAGCGAAGTGCGCTGGCTTCCATGACGCTCGGGACACCGTCGGAGGCGCTGTTCACCCACCTTCGCGCCACGGGGCTGTTTGTCGACCTGATGACCGTGGCGACGAACTCCTTCCAGGTAGGGGTGGAGTCGTATGGCCTCAAGCACCTCGAGGTCCTGGCGGGCTTCGACCGGCACGAGGGCATCGGACAAGGTGTCGGCGCTGTCGTCGACTACGAGGCCTATCTGCAGGAGGGCGATCCTGCGCTGCTCGACGCCATCGCTCGGTACAACCAGGACGACGTCATGGCGACCAACGCTCTCCACGGCTGGCTCCTCGATCAACGCCCGCCCGATGACGAGTGGCGCGCCGCGATCCTCGACGAGTACGAGGTAGACCCGGAGCTCGACCTGCTGGCGGAGCAGCTGCTGGCATCAGACATCGGCACGATTGAGCATCTGCTCGGTGACCTCCTCGGCTACTGGCGGCGCGAGCGTTCTGCGGACGTGGGCCCGAAGTTCGCTGAGCTGCAAGGGGAACTTCACGACCTCCTCGATGACCCGGACGTCCTCGCTGGCCTCACCTTCGTCGAGTTCGAGCAGCACCAGGGGAGGAGCGGGGACCTCAAGTACGCCGTCTTCTCGTGGCCCGAGCAAGAGCTTGGCAACGACGTCCGCAAGGGAACGGCGCTCATCGGTGGGGGCCTGGACGAGAGCGGGTTCGTTGGGCTCGTCGACATCGACCGCGACGCCCGAACCGTGGCGTTGCGCTGGAACGAGAAGCGAGAGGCTGACGGCTTCTTCCCTCGAGCACTGAGCATGGACGACTGGGTGCAGCCGAAGCCGAAGCCCGAGGTGCTCTGCCAGCTGGCTCGCCAGATGCTGGCGCTGCCGGGGGAGGGGCCTCCCAATCCGGTGAGCCTCGCCCTGCTCGGCCGCGCCCTGCCGGACTTCGCGCCCGATTGCGGCCCGGATGGGGGCCTTTTCACTGATGACCTCGAGCACATCCTCGGATGGGTAAACGATCTCAACTCCAGCTACGTCGCCGTCCAGGGCCCGCCCGGTACGGGGAAGACCTATCGAGGCGCACACATCGTTCACGCGCTGGTCACCGCGGGGAAGAGGGTGGGGATCTCGGCGATGGGTCACGCAGCAATCGACAACCTGCTCGAGGCCACCCTCGACGTGTTTGCCCAGAAGGGCCAACTCGATCAGTTGGTCGCATGCAGGAAGGCCAAGAAGCCGGACAACGGAGGGCTGCCCGGAGTGGCCTATCCAGGGAGCAACGCAGCGGCAGCCAACGCCAGATTCAACCTGCTCGCCGGTACGTCGTGGTTCTTCTGCTCGAGGGAGATGCGGGACGCACCAGTCGATGTGCTGATCATCGACGAGGCAGGTCAGCTCTCTTTGGCAGATGCGGTCGCCGCCTCGGGTGCGGCCCGCAACGTCCTGCTGCTCGGCGATCCACTCCAACTGGCACAGGTCTCCAAGGGCACGCATCCGGACGGATCAGGTGCCAGCGTCCTTGAGCACGTCCTGGGGGACGCCGCGACCATTCCTCCGGACCGTGGCGTTTTCCTGGCCGAGACCCGGCGGATGCACCCATCTGTGTGTGACTTCATCTCCTCCCAGTTCTACGAGGGGCGACTCTCGAGCTACCCGGCGTGTGCCGACCAGCGCATCGACGGCGTGGACGCGGGCCTGGTCTGGATCGAGGCCAACCACTCTGGGCGGTCCACCGAGTCGCCAGAAGAGGCCGAGATAGTCGTGGCTGCCGTCCTCGATTTGTTGGGAAGGGACTGGTGCGACAGCCACGGGAACCACACCCCTCTCGGGGCGCACGACTTCATGGTGGTCGCCCCGTACAACGACCAGGTGCACCGAGTGCGAGATGCGCTGAGTGCGGATCCACGCACGGCAGGAGTCCAGGTGGGGACGGTGGACAAGTTCCAGGGCCGTGAGGCACCCGTCGTCTTCTTCACGATGACGACCTCCACTGGCGACGACATGCCTCGAGGTCCTGACTTCCTCTTCTCGCGGAACCGGCTCAATGTCGCCATCAGCCGGGCGCAGTGCCTTGCTCTCTTGGTGTGCACCGAAGACCTTCTGAACAGCCGGGCGCGAACCGTGGAAGACATGCACCTCATCGGAACGCTCAGTGCATTCGTCGAGTGCGCCCGAACGGCCATCACTGGACCTTGAGGGTCACCGCCCCAGCACAACCAGCACATGCTCAGACTCAACCGCTCCGTCCGTCACACCCCCGGTGCACGATCGACCCGTGAGTACAACGACCAATCTGAACGACCGTGCCGGGTTGGTGGACCCGTTTCCCTGTTCATCTGTTCTGCTGCTCACGTGCACGCCCCACTGGCGACGGGAACCGGGTACTGGTGGCAGCCTGTGCACAGAGCCCGTGCAGGCACTCTCACCAGGGGTTTCGGTGGCCGGTGACGTGAGTGGTGCACGCGTTGGACACGACCCCCGCCGCTACTCATCCGCCCAGTACTCGTCAGTGATGAAGGACTGCGTCTCGCCCACAGCGAGGTCAACGGTGGCCTCGATGTAGGGCATCAGGTCGCGCAGGTCCTCCAGCGGGAACTGATTGGACTCGAGGTAGTCCTGGACTGCGGCCTCGATGGTCACGGCATTGTCGTGGAGGAGACCGAGGTGGGTCCAGTCGTTGCGACGGATCGCTGCCATGAACTTCAGAGCGTCATCGCGCGGCACCCGGCGCAGGTTGTAGGGGATCAAGTCGGTGGAGTCGGTCATGGGGAAATCGTCTCCGTGAGTGAGCCTTCGGAATCTCCGAGGCCTTGGGTTCGCATTGCGCCGTTGCCGTTGGTCGACCCCGAAATGAGGGCGTCGCTGGCAGCTGGCAAATGTGAACTGTGCCGACCCAAGCGCCTGGTGCATTCGCCGTGAGCAGACGGACATTCCCTCATGGAGGAGTGTGGCAGACCCCTCCCTAGGCTGGACCGGGCCAGGTCCGGCGGGATTGCTCACGGGTTGGTACAGCAAGTGGGGGAGATGTGACCAAAGTCCCGGTTGCGGGGCTCAAGGGTCGTATCGGCTGCACCTGCAGCCCATTGGCGCGCAGGTTGTGCCGGAACGGCGAGTTTCAGCTGGTCTCTTCGTTGCGCGCTGCACTGGCCCTGTCGGTCTGCCAGCTGGCGGCGAGTTCGCTCAAGGCGTTGCCGAGCATGCCGGCCATGTCCGCCTTGACCGTTGCACGGAACGACTCGAAGATCGCCTGGATGTCGCCGAGCGCCTCCTCCGACCGTTGGTCCAGGGAGTTGGCAGCGGTCTCCCGCTCGGCGGCGAACTCAGAGCGGACCCAGGCCTCGACCCGCTCGGTCGCCTCGGATCGCGCCGCTTCGGCTCGCTGAACGGACTCGGCGAGCGCAGTATCGAGGCGCCGCTCGAGCTTCCCTGTGCGCCGTAGCGCCAGGCACACTCCTGCAATGGCGACGATGAGAGCGGCAAGGCTGAGGATGACCGCGGCGATCACGCTGGCACCTCGGTCCCGGCCGCCTCCAGGAGCGCCAGAGCCGTGTCGCAGTCAAGGCGGACCTCATCGATCATCTGCTTCGTCGCCTCGCGCCCCGCCACCAGCTTGTGGAGGCGGGAAACCTTTTCATCGACGGGCCGGGCTACCTCTGCGTAGAACCACTTCATGACAGGGTCGACTTTCTCGCGCTCTGCATCAATCAACTCTTCGGCCCACGAGTTGATGTCATGGCGGAGCTGAACCTGCTGGGCCCGAGCGCGTGCCTCTTCGCCCTGAGAGGAGCGGACCTCCGACCAGACCCCGAACAGCATCAGGCCACCACTGATTACAAGGTTGAGACGCTCTGCGGACTTTATGATCCCGTATGGCTTGAACTTGTGCCTGAGGCGGTGGCCCACCTCCCCCACGAGCTTGTACATGGGGGAGCCGGGATTCGATCCTTGGCCGAGCGCCTCCTTGAGCCAAGAGATCCCGCTGTCGGTCAGCAGATCGGTGAACGCTTTGACGAAAGCGCTCCTGTCGGCGCCGAACGGGAGCGATTCGGGTGGCGTGCCGGGACCTCCGAAGGTCAGCTGGCCCACGTCGACAAGGCATTGTGCCTCGGGTCCGGCGGCCAGAGTGTCCTCCTCGGAAGCCAGTTCGTTCAGCTCGGCTTCGAAGCACTGTTCGATCATTCCCGGCAGGGCATCGGCAGATTCCTGCGCCGCCCTTTCGAACTGGTTGAGGGCTTCTTCCGGCAGGGCACCGTCAGCTGCTGCGGTGATGAGCACCTCCCCGGCATCCTGCACCGTGTCACGAGTAGTGCGGTACGCCTGATCTATGTGGTACTCGAGCCGGGACTGCGAGTTGACCAGAACGCCACGCCAGCGAGCCAGCAGCTTCTCCAGCACCTCCTCCTCCGGACCGGGGACGAGCAGGAGATCGGCCTCCCGCGCTGTGGCTAGGACCGCCTGGAATGGCTGCTTCAGCCGCCCGGCCCGGCCGCTCCGGCGCACCAGGTCGTTCAGGGCTTCCTCAAGTGCATCAAGGTTCCCGACCTTGTGCAGATGTTCGGCGCGCTCAGGCTCAGCGGTGGCGGCCATGAGGGCGGACCGGGCGGCGCACTCGACGATGGGGCAGGTCGGCTCGAAGCCCAGCGCCGCCGCGACGGCCGCCCGCCGGAGCGCCGGGTCGGCTGCCAGGGTGTCCGCCTTGTTGATGACGATAACGGTCTGCTCGAGCTTCCCGAGGTCAATGGCGACATGGCGGAGATGGGCGGCGGTCACGTCGTCGAAGAGGTCCACGGTGAGGACGAACACCACCAGGTCGGCGTCCCGGAGCGCCCGCTCGGCCGACTCGTCTTGGAGGGCCCCGCCCGCCCTCACGCCGGGTGTATCGACTAGGAGCACGTTGCCCCACTCGTAGGGGTGGGCCTCGGTGGTGGCCACGTCAGAGTCGATGAAGATATCGGCCCCCGTCAGGGCCTTGAGGATCGACGACTTTCCGGCGTTGTACTCGCCGGTCGCCACAAGACGAAAGCGCTCCTCCCCTGCGAACGAAGGGACGCCTTGCACAAGGGCTTGAAGGCGCTCGTCCTCTGACGAGCCGAGGCCTTCGCGGAGACGGTCCAGGACTGACCGGGCGAGAGGCGGAAGGTCCTTGACGATCAACCTTGGCATGACGTCAACTCCTGTTCGATGGGCTTGGGGGGTCGCAGGCTGACGGCGATTCCGGCGACCGCGGAGACGAGGGAACCTTCGGCCTCCAGGAGCGCAACGGAGGAACCGTCGTCGACGATTGCCTCGAGCCCACAGGGCGATGGGATGATCACTCCTCCGCGCCGGCCCAAGTCCAGGGCGTGGGCTGCCCGCTCGGCAGGCGCCGCATCAGTTCCACCTGGGACGGGGCGAATCGATTCCGGACTGCCTCGCATGGGCCAGAGCAAGAGTTCGTCGAGCGCCTTCTGGTCGTCGAACAGGACCGCGGTAGCTAGGCCGGGCATGCGGATGACCGGCCCGGAACGCTCGGCGACCCGGTCACAGCCCTCGAGGCGCAACAGAGCACGAACGAGGATCAAGTCGACATCTGACGCGGACTGGCCAGCCTGCTCGGCCAGCCGCCCGGCGCAATCTGCTGCGTCGCGGGCGCGCCCTGCCGAGATGGTGTCGGCGCCGCGCCGCTCTGCCAGTGCGGTCCGCACGGATGCCACGTCCCCGTTCCAGTCCTCCATGGCTTCTCGACGAATGCTCTCTCGCGTCTCGTTCACCCACCGGTGGAGGGTATGCCGGCGCCGGGCCAAGCGCCCGCTCCGTCTGCCGAGGAACCCGATGACGCGACCCACGATGGAGTCGACGGCAACGGCTACGGCCGCGCCGGCAACGGGGCTGAGCAGGTCGGCCGCAACGACAATGGCTACCGCTCCGGCGGACCGGACCGCCACCCTGATGGCGGTGTCCAGCCACTGGGGGTTTCCTAGCCCCGGTGCCATGGGCTGGTGCAACGCCTGCAGGTTGTCGAAGCGAGCTGACCAGCCGGCCATCACATCGTCAGTGGCCCTGGCCAGCTCCCGATTGAGTTCCTCGGCGGTGTCCTTGAAGTGCCGCGCGATCTCCGAGCGCACACTCTGTTCAGCCTGGTTCCACGCGAGCTGCAGCTCCTCGTCCTCAAGCTGGTAGTGCTCGTCCACCCAAGGCCGCAACTGGTCGAGCGGCGCATCCAGCCCTGCCTCCAAGCGCAGATTCACCCCTTTGAGCAACGCCTGCGTCCGCCTGGCCAGGTCCTCCGCCGCTCGACGGCGTGTGTCTTCTGTTGAGCGGAGATCGACTTCCAGCGCGCAGGCGGCCCGCTCCACGTCGACCAACGCACGACGGGCAACATCGACGACCGTGATCGCCCGATACTGGACGCGCCGGCGTGCTTCGGCCTCGAGAAAGCTGATGAGCGGTTCACCTTGGCTGGCTCGCCGGAGGATGTCAGCCTCCGGCGTCGCAGTGAGGCTGGCAAGGGCGGCACCAGCATGCAGCGGAAACTCGGCTCGTGGGCGCTGCCCGAACGGTTCGAGGAAGCCTCGCGCCCGACTCTGATGGCCGCCGAGGTCCTTGAATGTGTCATCCGGGTATCGGAGGAAGTCGACTCGCTTCTCGGGCGTGTCGAGTGCTGCCCGGCAGTTCCAGACGATGACGAGGGGGACGCCCCAATCGGCAAGTTGCTCGAGGGCGGCTGCTGTCTCCTCCTGCAGGGAACTGTTGGCCGCCACCCAGACGACCAGGTCAGCAGTCCTGGCTTCGCCGAGAGCGGTGACACGGTCCTCAGGCCTGTCGAGCGCACCGACGCCCGGGGTGTCGACGACGAGGACGTCCGGACAGTTTGCCAGCGGTGCCGGGATCACATGCTTGGTTGTCCCTTGCCCTCCGCTGCCCACCAAGGACTGTTCGCCCCCGGTCAGGTAGTTGAACAGTGTGCTCTTCCCAGCCTGCGTCCGGCCCATGAGCACGACCCGGAACGGCCCGCTCGCGCTGGGCAGCGTGGTGGCGGTCTGCAGAAGGCTCTGCGCCACCTCAGCGCAACGCCGCTTCGAGCCGAGCAGCGCATCGTCGCCTGGGTCAGGCGCCGTGAAGGTGGCGCTGATGGCAGAGGTATCCCGGAGGGTAGCGGCAGTCGCCTGCCGGGCGTCGTTCACGATGGTCGAGGCTGGGGCGGTCAGCGAGCGCGACCCGAACATCCGCTCGAGCAGCTTCGTCATGCCTGCCCGCCGGGCTGCCGATCACCTGAGACCGGAGCGGTCACTCGGAGGCGAGTACGTGCTCCTTGGCGCGGGTTTCGTAGTCGTAGCCAGAGTTGTCCGGGTTGATGAGGCACCTGCTGATGTGGAACTCGCCCCGCTCGGCTATTCAGATCATCCCAGGGCCAGAGAAGCCGTAGACAATCGGGATCATCCTGTTCCCGCACTTCGGGCCCTTCTTCCTGGGGGACTTCGTGAGTCACGACATTCCTTGTCCAGTGAGCACTCAAGCCAGCTGCAGTTGGTGTGCGCCCTAACCGTGACGGGCGGCCCATCCGCTGATGTGAGGGCAGGGTTTGGCCACCGGACGGACGCTGCGAGCAAGTCATTTCTAGCCCCAACCCAATGCGTCGGTCGATTGCTTCTCGGCCCGGCAATCGCGATCGATCAGTATCTCGATGAGAACCTGATGCACATTGTCCACGCACAGAGGGTTCCACACACTGGACCAGGCTTGCCGATGTTGGGACGTTCTCTAGGCGGATCCCGGAGGAGACTGCACGGAGTCCGGGCACCTGATCAGAGGTTCTCCCACTCGATCATCGTGGTCCGGACCTTCTCCCGCTCGCCGCTGGTCACGTGGCGGTAGATCGCCAGCGTGGTCGTCTCGCTCTGGTGGCCCATGGACTCTTGGACAGCCTTCACGCTCCATCCGAGTCCTCCACTGGACTCAGGAGCCAGTGAGAAGGAACCGTAGGTGGCGCGGGTGATGTGCGGACGCCACGGCCACAATGCCGCCAAGGCCTCTCCCTTGACACCCTGCTCGAGGTCCTGCTGGTGGCACAGTTCCATGTGCTTCATGGCCCGCTCCCACTCGGTCGAGCGAGCCTTGAACCTCCAGACCTGGCCTGCAGTCGGTGGGAAGAGCCAGCCGTCGTAGCGATCGTTGGCGATGTCCACCATCTTCTCGAGCGTCTCGGCGAAGACCGGCCAGATGGCTGCCCGCCGGCGGCGGTTGTGCTTGGGCGGGATCAGCCTGGGCGCTGACCCCAGCAGCCATGGGGCACGAGGATCGAGCTGGCGGTCGACGCCCACCGTCAGTGTTTCGAGATCAATCCTGGTGGTGTGGGCGCCAAGCGTTTCGCCGAGGCGCAGGCCGGTGGCTGTCTCGAACATCGGCTGCTGGGAGGTCATCCATCCGTCCACCGGGGCGAGGATCCGGCTGCGCAGGACGACCATGGCGTCGGTCTGCGTCTCCACCGCGTAGATGGCGTCTCGGAGCTGGCTGACGACCCCGAGGGACGGGACGTCCTCGAGCCCGATTCCGGTGTCACCGTCGCCATCGTCGAGGTAGACGTCGTCGTCGACGCTCTCGAGGGCCTTGACCCGTGCATGCGTCCGCTTCGTAGCCTTGGCATCCTCGGTATCGAGGTCGAGGAACCCGAACGGATCAGAGGCGACGAACCCTTCGCTGACGAGCCACTTCCCGAACAGGCGCATGGAGGCCCGCGCCCGCTTGCGGGTGTTGTCGGCCTTGGGTGTCCCATTCGCCTTGGTGGAGTTGCCGATGTCATCGATGATCTGGCGGGCCAGTCCAGTCTCCTCGAGGTCACCGATGGTTGTTCCCTTGGACCGTGCCGGCGGGAAGAGGTAGAGGTTGGCGTCCGAGAGCCGGCTGCTGGCGGTGCCGTCGGGCATCATGCGGGTGTCCCGCTGCTCGCGCAGGTGCTCGACGAACCGGGTGACGGCGTCGAGCAAGGGGACCTGGTGCCGGATCCCACCCATGCACCAGACGTCGCGGTGGGCGATCAGCTGCTCCCGGAGCACCGCGGCGGCGACCTCGGCAACCTCCTTGGATGCGTACTTGAAGGGCAGGTCCTTGCGGTCGCGATCCTCGGTGATCAGGCCGGTCGGGTAGTACCGGACCCGGTAGGAGCCGCGGTGCAGGCGGACCCGGACGGGGTCGCCGTAGGGTTTCTTCGGCCTAGGCATGGGTGCCCCTCTGCAGCTCGGAAGTCAGGATCGAGATGTCGAACTCGGGGACCTTCGACGCACCGATAGGTCCAGCGGCGCCCGGTGCACCGCCAATGGGTCCACGGGGCGCCCCGGGTGCGCCACACAGCTCGTCGATCCAGGCCACCACGTCAGCCGGTCGCCAGCGCCGGCCCTGCATCCCGAGCGGCACCGGCCTCGGGAACGTGGGGTGGCGGGCGATGAGCTCGTCGATGGATCGGAAGCCGATGTAGGCGGCCACGTCCTCGTCGTCCCAGAGTCGATCGCTGGGCGGGCCGGGAGTCGGCTGGTAGTTGGTGTCCCACATGTACCGTGACCGTCCGGGCTCGCCAGATGCCGGCAATCGGCGTCGTTCCTGCTCGGAAATCGGTGGTGGCTCACCGGCACTTGGTGGGCCAACTGTGGGATGTGAGTGGGTACGGCCGGGTTCGCGAATCGCAGACATGGGCCCTCACCAGGGACTATGCCTCTTGGCGGACTTTCCACCCAGATCTACGAGGGCACCAATCAGATCCAGCGGGTGGTCATCGCCAAGCAGCTGCTGGGATAGGGGAGACGTCCGGACCGTCGACTGTGCCTTCGCCCGAGGTCGACTTCCTACCCGGGAGATGGCCCGCCACCGACGAAGGTGGTTCACACCCTGGCCCAGTGCAGCTTCACCTACTTCCCGCAAGGACCTTAGAGATCTCGTGGAGAGGCACTTCCCACCTCCACGAGTTTGGATCGTCGAGGAGAACTGGAAGAGGACTGTCTGAAGTGACGCGAGACATTCCGGTGCCATCGTGTGCTGGCTTGCCTCTGAACAGTTCGGTTGCGCAGTCCGGCCGCAGAGGCAGGATTCAGGCCGTCGCCCAGGTAGTGCGTCGCACGTATCAGTCGCCTGCTCCGATGTTCACCAAGCGGC
>JADGOF010000196.1 GCA_017883105.1 Acidimicrobiales bacterium | reverse complement strand
CCGCTCTCCGCCGGTGACGAGGTGCTCAAGCGGGTGGCCGAACGGATGGGTGCTGGCCACACCTTCACCAGAGTGCCCGTGGGCATTCTCAACACGGCGACTCCGGGCCTACCCGTGCCCGACCCCTATTTCGGCGGCGCCGGCCCGGATCGCCAGGGCTGCGTCTACTGCGGCGCCTGCATGACGGGCTGCCGACACAATGCGAAGAACACGCTGGGGAAGAACTACCTCCACCTGGCGGAGCGGGCCGGCGCCACGATCTCGCCGATGACGACCGTCAAGACGGTGCGGCCCCGTGCTGCCGGGGGTTATGCGGTGGACGTGGTGCATTCCGGACCGGGACGCCAAGCCCGGAGCACGTTTGCTGCCGAGCAGGTCGTATTCGCCGCCGGGGTTCTTGAAACTCAGCGCCTCCTCCACCGGATGAAGATCGACGAGCATCTCGCCCACTTGTCCGACCGGTTGGGCGAGCTCACCCGCACCAACGCCGAGTCACTGGGCGGAGCCACGGCCAAGGACTACAAGGTCGACTATTCCCACGGCGTTTGTCAGGGAACGTCCTTCTTCCCGGACGAGCGGACGCATGTCGAGATCGTGCGCAACGGAAAAGGCTCGAACACCACTAGCCTCCTCATGACGGTGATGACCCCGGGCAATTCCGAAGGAGGCCCCCAGCGGTCGCGGTGGCGCCGGTTCCTCTTGGAGACAGGCAGGCATCCCGGTACGCTCGTCCGGTCGTTGTGGGTGCGCCGCTGGTCCGAACGGGGGCTGGTCACACTCACGATGCAGGACCGGGACTGCTCGCTCACGGTTACGGCGCGCAAGAACCGGTTTGGCGGGGTCTCCCTGCGGTCCCAGCCTGGACCGGAACCGGTACCGACCTGGATCCCGGTCGCGCAGGAGGCGACCGCGCTGCTGGCCGATGAGATGGGCGGCGAGCCGTTCGGCACCTACCCGGACCTCTTGGAGATCCCGATCACCTCCCATGTGCTCGGGGGATGCGTCATCGGAGCGGATGCGGATACCGGTGTCATCGACGGGTACCACCGCATCTACGGCCAACCCGGACTGCACGTCGTCGACGGATCGACCGTCACGGCCAATCTGGGTGTCAACCCCGCCCTCACGATCACCGCACAGGCGGAGCGGGCCATGGCGATGTGGCCCAATGCCGGACAGTCCGACGGTCGACCGCCGCTGGGCGAGGAGTACCGGCCCGTTGCCGTAGTGGCTCCCATCCGGCCCATCGTGCCGGATGGCGCCCCAGGTGCACTCCGGCTGCCCGTGCGGTGACTGGTGACCGTCCCAGGGGGCACTTCGTGCTCCCTGGGACGAGAGGTGCGGGCACTCGTGACACTGCCTTGCCAGCCGACCATTCGTGCGCATTCTCGAACGACTGTCGATGAGGCTGATCGGTCGGACTGCATCGCTCAGGGATCGATCAGTACCCCGGGGTTGAGGAGGGCGTGAGGATCCACCGCATGCTTCGCTGCCCGCAGCTGTGCGGCGAACAGCTGCGGCCGCTGGTGGTCGTAGCCCGGGCGGTGATCACGACCGACAGCGTGGTGGTGGGTCACGGTCCCTCCCTCAGCGGCGATCGCCTCCATGACCGCCCCTTTGACCTCGGCCCACTGCTCGAGCCGGCCGGACCGGCGACCCGGTGCGATCACCGTGAAGTACGGCGCTGCGCCGTCGGGGTAGACGTGGGTCAACCGGCAGGTGACCAGTCCGGGCCAGGCCCCGACGGATCGGAGCGCGTCCTCGGTGACCTGGCGGATGGTGGAGACGAAGCTCTCGAAGCGGTCCCAGGTGATAGCGGTCTCGAAAGTCTCGCTGATCAGACCGAGCCCGACCAGGGCATCGCGGAGGTACGGAGCACGGAGGAAGGCCGCTCGCCAACGGTCGGCCACATCGGACCCATCCGATTCCCTGCCGCTTTCTCGCTGCGCGCGCACTTCGAAGGACCCGGCGTGGTCGCCCACCAGCGCGGCCGCCTCGGAGAGCGCATCGTCGACCGGGTGGGTGGCCGACTCGAATCCGATCAGCAGGAGATGGGCGGTGCCGTCCCCGGCGCCGGTGATCATCGCTTCGGCAGCGTCAAGGAGACGGCAGTTCGATGGCCAGAGCCCGGACTGCCCAAGGACCCGTGCAGCATTGCTGCCTGCCTCGAAGGATTCGAACCGGGCGACACCGGAGGCCCGGTGGGTCGGACGGTCCTGGAGTCTCATCCACGCCTCGGTGATGATCCCGAAGATGCCCTCGGAGCCGAGCATGAGGCGGTCCGGGGACGGGCCGGCCCCTGAGCCCGGCAGCCGGCGGGACTCGAGTGCGCCCTTCGGGGTGACCGCCCGGATCGATTCGACGAAGTCGTCGATGTGGGTGTGGAGCGTGGCGAAGTGTCCGCCTGAGCGAGTGGCCAGCCAACCGCCGAGCGAGGAGACCTCGAAGCTCTGGGGGTAGTGGCGGAGAGTCAGTCGGTGAGGGCGGAGCTGGTCTTCGAGCGAGGGCCCGAACACCCCTGCTTGGATGCGGGCCGCCCGGGAGGTCCGGTCGATCTCGAGGACCCGGTCCAGACGGCCGAGGTCGCAGCTGATGACCGGTCGGTCGTCGTCGGCCGGGGCCTCGACACCACCGACGACCGAAGAACCCCCACCATAGGGGATCACGATCGCTCCGACATCCGTTGCCCACTCCAGCACCGCGACGATCCCCTGCTCGTCCGGTGGGCTCACCACCATGTCGGGCGGACGGTCCCAGCGACGATCGAGGCCCCGCACGACGTCCCGGAACGACTTCCCGTAGGTGTGGCCGGCCCGGGCCACGTCGTCGGTGGTGCTCCAGCCCGCCAAGGCCGCTGGCGAGGTCAGCCGAGATGCGGGCAGCGTGATCTCCGATGGCGAGGGAGGATCGACTACTTCGAGCGCGTCGGCTCCGACCAGGGGGGCCACCAGGGCGCCGAGTTGGTGCTGCTCAGAGGACGAAAGGTGCTCTGCCTCGAACCCCCACCCCCAGAAGCTCCGACTCCCTACCATTGAAGGTGACGCTAGTACTGTGCCCGGCGACGTTTGCCCGCTTTAGATGTCGGTTCCATTGTTCGACGCCCGAAGAGCGAGGCGTCGATCTCGTGAGAGAACGTGCACGGACGTAACGAAGAGATGAGGCCGGAACGGTCCTAAAGGTCAAGACAATCGAACTTCTTGCCGATGTGCGGATATGTGATCTGTCCGGGATGACAGGAGCCGGTGAACAAATGGACTCAGCTTGCGCCCGTCTGTGGGCCAGGCCCAGATCCGGCACCGCACCTGCCGGGCCTTCGTCGAACAAGGGGAAATAGCGATGGCGACCTGTCTCTATGGTCTTGGAGCGTGGACATTCAGGCGCCGGCGGATTGTCCTTGGCTTCTGGCTAGTCGTGCTCATTGTCGTGGCTGGACTTTCGCAGTCCTTCAGCCGGCCACCGAGCACCCAGTTCACGATCCCCGGGACCCAGTCCCAAGAAGCGATCGACCTCCTCAATCAGAAGTTCCCCGCCGCGGCCGGTGCCTCCGCCCGGATCGTCTTTGCCGCCCCTACCGGACATCATCTGACCGAACCGGCGCTGAGGGCAGCTGTCGAGGGCACCCTGGCCCGGGCCAAGGCTGCCGGCCAGGTCGCGGCGGTCACGGACCCGTTCACCACCGGAACCATCTCCAAGGACGGAGAGATCGCCTACGCCGACGCCATCTACACCGTTCCGGTGCCAGACATCACGAGCCGATCCAAGGCCGCGCTCGAACAGAGCGCTCAGCCGGCCCACAGCGCCGGGATCACTGTGGCGTTTGCCGGAGGGGTGATCACGCCACCGGGAGCCAAGAGCTCCGAGGCCCTCGGGATCGTCATCGCCTACGTGGTGTTGACAATCACGTTCGGCGCACTCCTGGCCGCCGGGCTCCCGCTCATTACGGCGATGATCGGGGTTTCGATCGGCATCCTCTTGATCAACGCGTTGGGTGCCGTCATCAACCTCTCATCCACTGCGCCCATCCTCGCCACCATGATCGGTCTGGCCGTCGGCATTGACTACGCGCTCTTCATCTCACACCGCTACCGAGAACATCTGGCCGAGGGACTGGAGCGTGCCGAAGCCGCTGCCCGGGCGACGGCGACAGCTGGTTCGGCAGTAGTCTTTGCCGGCCTCACGGTGGTGATCGCCCTCTCTGGGCTGGCCGTCGTGAACATCCCCTTCTTGACCGTCATGGGCCTCGCTGCCGCCGGGACTGTTGTCATCGCCGTACTGATTGCGATCACTCTCTTGCCCGCCCTCCTGGGATTCGCCGGATCGAGGATCACTGCGCCGAAGCACTCGGTGCGGGCCGTCGCTCCCGGTCACGATCCGAGCGCATCGGCCAGCCTGCGCTGGGCTCGGATCGGGACCGGGCATTCGGTAGTCACCATTCTGGTGGGCCTCTTCGCTGTGGTGATCATGGCCGCACCGGTCCTCGACATGCACCTCGGTCTGCCCGACGCGGGCTCACAACCGGTCGGATCCACAGCGCGGACGGCCTATGACCTGCTGACAAAGGGATTCGGTCCTGGGTTCAATGGCCCGCTGACCGTCGTGGTCGAAGCCCCCGTCACTGCCAATCCCACCAAGGTCGCGGAAACGGCAGTGGTAGGACTGAAGAGCTTGCCTGATGTGCAAGCAGTCTCCCTTCCGATCCAGAACTCGACCAAGGATGTGACGATCGTCATCGTGACGCCCAAGAGTGGACCGACTGCCGCCGGGACGAGCAATCTCTTGAACTACATTCGAGTCGAGGCGACAAAGATCCAGAAGGCGACAGGAATCAAGGTCCTCGTCACCGGGCAGACAGCGGTCAACCTCGACGTCTCAGCCAAGCTGTCGGCCGCGCTGCCTGTCTACGTGCTCGTCGTGGTTGGCCTGGCCCTCATCCTCCTGATGATGGTCTTTCGGTCACTCTTGGTGCCGGTGAAGGCGGTGGTCGGATTCCTCTTGAGTATCGCAGCCTCGCTGGGGATCGTGGTCTTCATCTTCCAGCAGGGCCACCTCGGCAAGCTGTTCGGCGTGACTGATTCGGGACCGATCGTCAGCTTTCTCCCCATCTTGCTGGTCGGCGTGCTCTTCGGTCTGGCCATGGACTACGAGGTCTTCCTGGTGATTCGCATGCGCGAGAGCTTCGTCCATGGCATCGAAGC
>JADGOF010000195.1 GCA_017883105.1 Acidimicrobiales bacterium | reverse complement strand
GCCCTCGCCCAGGCGGCATCGGAGCGGGTCGCCTCGTTCGCCCTGCCCCGGGTACAGGAGGGATTCGCCACCGCCCTCGAGGGCGCCTGCGCCGCGTGACATCGACGGCGTCACCGGCCGGCCACCGCCGATGAGGGTGGCGTTCGTCGTACCCCGTTACGGGGAAGCCATCATCGGGGGAGCGGAGACCGCGGCACGGACAATTGCCGAGCACCTGGTGGCCTTCAAGGGGTGGGAGGTCGAGGTGCTGACCAGTTGCGCCGAGGACTTCGTCACCTGGGCCGATGTCTATCCGCCGGGCACGGAGATGATCAACGGCGTCCGGGTCCGGCGGTTCACGTCCTCAGCCGGCCGGAATCCGTCGTTCCACCCCTTGTCGGCCGCCCTGCTCGTCGACCCCGTGCACGCGTCCCTCGAGGACGCCGAACGGTGGATCGACCTGCAGGGGCCGGTGACACCGGCGATTGCCGATGCGGCGGCTGCGGCGGACGCGGATGCCCTCATCTTCTATCCGTACCTCTATTTCCCGACGGTCCGGATCATCGACCGGGTGACCACTCCGACGATCCTCCACCCGGCCGCCCACGACGAACCGGCGCTCCACCTCCCGGTCTTCCCGCCCGTGTTCGCCGCCGCGGACGGTCTTGTGTTCCAGACGACTGCCGAACGCGACCTGGTGCAAGGCGTCTTCCCGGTCGCATCCCACCGGCAACTGCTCCTCGGGCTGGGGGTCGATGATCCTGATGACCCGGCGGTCGATGGTCGCCGGACTGCAGTCCGGAACCATCACGGAGCAGAGGCGACGGAGACGTCCCCCCACGGTGCGGCGCCGTACCTGGTGTGCCTCGGACGGGTCGACCCGCACAAGGGGACCTCGCTTCTGGCCACCCTCTTCGCCTGCTACAAGGACCGTCATCCCGGCCCCCTTCGTCTGGTGTTGGCCGGACCGGTGGTCGACGCCCCGACGGCGCATCCCGACATCGACGTAGTGGGCCCGGTGTCCGAAGCGGAGAAGTGGGGTCTCCTCACCGACGCGGTGGCCCTGGTGTCGCCGTCGGCATGGGAGGCGTTTTCCCTGGTGGTGGCCGAATCATGGAGCGTCCGGACCCCGGTGGTGGTCAATGCGGCCTGCGCGGCCACGATGGAACACTGCCGGCGATCGGGCGGCGGCCTGAGTTTCGATGGTTTCGGGCAGTTCGAGGCGGCGGTGGATCTGCTCTGCCGCGACGAGGGGGTGCGGAACCGACTCGGTGCCCGGGGTCGGGCGTATGTCGATGAGCGTTTCCGGTGGCCGCAGGTGATCGATCGCTACGCGGCCTTCGTGGAGAGTGTGGTCCGGGCAGTCCGGCGTTCAAATCCCGGTTCCGAGGAGGCGGGGACCGGCCTGCTCCACAATGTGGATCCCGAGGATGCCCACTCCGGGGAGGATCTGCCACACCCCGTACCCGCCGATGGGCCGGGGCGTGATGACCGGGAGGGCGTATCCCTGGGTGGCGAGTGCAGCCAGCCCGGGCAGCGCAGGTGACGCCACCAGAAAAAGCGATCCCCCTGGGCCCACGGGCATCGTCGTACCCGAGGAGTAGTAGAGAGCGCCGTGGAGTTGGTTGTAGAGCACCTGGCCGGGCTCGATGAGCGTGACCCGGTCATCGGGAAGGGCCCATCCGGCGTTGCGGTAGATGGTGGCGCCGCCGTCCGGGGTGTCGAGGGCCACCACGTCCCGGCCGGAACGGATAGAGGGCCCGAGGCCACGCAGGGCGGCATCGATGTCGTCGGCGGTGCGGATGGCGTGGGACGTGTCGGCGTACGGCGCCTGGTAGCGCGGCTGTACCAGCCAGAGCGACCCCGAGGCACGCAGTTGCCGCTGCGGTAGGACCCCGTCACCACTGACGAAGCGCTGGACACCGAGGAGCGCGACCAGGGCTACGCCGACCGAAATGACCACCAACCCGGTCGCCGAAGGTCGTCTTCCCGCCGTCCGCGGTCGGACCAGAGCAGCGACCGGCATCAGCAGGGCGATCACCACGGCGGGGAAGTAGGCCAGCAGGTAGCCACCTTTGGCGAACTCGACCAGGGACACCAGCACTATCGGAGGGACGACGGCGGCCGCCAGAATGGCGGGCCGCGACTGGAACCACGGACGGATCCACTCCGGGGGCTGGGACTGGAGGTGGGGGTGGGGTTCGGCATCCGGGCGTGGGGTCTGTGCCGTGCGTGGTGGGGAAGTCGACCGGACCAGCCGGCGGATCCCCAGTGCCACCGAGGCAAGCACGGTGAGCAGGGCCAACGGAGCAAGGGCGACGATGGTGTAGCCGGCGAAGGTCCCCAGGTTGACGGATCCCGCCGCCGCGTGGTCGAGCACGGAGGTGGAGCGAACAGCTCCGATCGCCTCGCTGTGGGTGGCTCTGGCCCAGGCCGCGTAGCCCCCCGGCTGTTCGCCGATCATCGGGACGAACCAGACGGCAATGCCGGTCACCGCGGCCGCGCCGGTGAGCCCCAACCGGGACCACCGGCGGGTCGATCCGACCACGGCGATCAGCCCCAGGATGAAGAACGACTGGAGAATGGACTGGCGGAAACCGGCCAGCACGCCAAGTGCCCCGGCGGCGGCAACGCCGTGCCAGCTACCCGGCCGGGCGCGCCACCCCACGATGATCAGGAGCGAGCAGGCCACCATGTCGAAGGAGTAGGTGGCCACGACCGATCCGCTGAACCAGGCGAAGGGAGAGGTGGCGATGACGATTCCCGCGGCAAGCCCCACCCACCATCCGCCGAGGTCCCGTCCGGCCACCGCGGCCAAACCGGCGCCGAGCGCCGAGGCCAGCGCGGCGACGACCACCAGGCTGTGGATGGTGCCCAGTCCGGTCAGGTGGGCGACGAGGCGCCCGGACTCGACGTAGAGCCAGTAGCCGGGTGGTTGGGGCTCGCCATGGGTCACGTCGAAGTGGTGGACGGCGGAGGCGTATTGGGCCGAGTCCCAATCGGTCGGTCCGGTGGCTGCAGTGAGCAGCCGGAGCACCAGCGTGGCCAGCGCGACCCCGGCGGGCATGGCTGACCGCCCAACGAGGTGCCGGAACCGCGAGGGTTGAGTTGAACCTTCCTGCGGGGTGTGCGTTCCTCGGGACACGGTAGGGCCCCTGGGAGGATCGGATTCCATAGCTCAGGGTACCGAGTGGGAGATCCCATATACGGGACCGGCGACCAGACCCCGTGAGGGCCGGCCAGGGCGTTTCCATCCCCGCTCGCACGCGTGGTGGCGGTATTCGACGTATGCACAGTTCTTGTTCAGTTCTGATGCCAAACTGCCGATACCGGAGGAGGCCTGGTTATCGGCGTCCATACGGTTGCCGATGGTGCCGAGCCACCGATGCGCGTTCTGTCAGGGCCGCATTATCCGGAATCGGACGATGGAGGTTGACGGAATGGGTTCAGCGCAGCACCGGCCAACGAGCACAGCGTCGACGAACATCCCGAGGCGCCGTGCCCGTGCCGCACTGGTAGGTGGCTCGGTGGCTCTGGTGATGAGCGGAGTGCTCGCTGCCGCGGCGGGCACGTCCACGCCTTCCTCTGCTTCGCAGCCCGTGGCGCACGCTGCGCTGCCCACGTCACTCACCTGGCAACAGGTGTTGCCGGACGCCGGTGCGCCCATCGCCCAGGGGTCTCCGGGCCGGGCCACTCTGGACGGTTCCGGTCCGTCGGTGGTGGTGGGGGACCGGGCCGGTTCCTTGTACGCCTTCCATCTCTCCGACGGTTCGTCGGTCCGGGGGTGGCCGGCCCGCACCGGTGCTCCCGTCGACTCGACGCCCTCGTCGTCGCCGGACGGGAAGGGAACCGACAACGTATTCGTCGGGGCGGGAAACGCCTCACAACCGAGCGCCGGGGGCTACCACGGGTTCAATCACGTGGGCGGTCAGATCTGGAGCAATCCGGCTCAGGATCTGAATGGAACCCACGGCACCCAGGCCTCCCTGGCCGTGGGTGCACTCAACGGGGCCATCTCGGTGGTGGCGCCTTCCCTCGGGCAGAACGCCTATGCACTGAACGCCGGCAACGGAGGCGTGCTGTCCGGTTGGCCGTTCTTCACCGCGGACAGCGGCTTCTCGACGCCCTCACTGGCCGACCTGTACGGCAACGGACAGAACGAGGTCATCGAAGGCGGCGATTCGACCGCGGGTCTGGCCAACGGCGTGCAGTACACCAACGGGGGCCACCTGCGGGTCATCGGGGCCGGGGGCAACCTGATCTGTGACCATGACTTCAACCAGACCATCGACTCGTCCACCGCGGTCGGAAGCTTCCTCGCCAACGGACAGGTGGGCATCGCATTCGGCACCGGCAACTTCTACGCAGGGGCCTCGGACTCTCACACCTTGTTCGCCACGGACTCGCACTGCAACGTTGCGTGGAGTGCCAATCTCGGGGGCAACACCTTCTCCAGTCCCGCCATCGGTGACATCGAAGGAGGCGGCAGCGTCCAGGTGATCGAAGGTGCGGACACCGGTTCGGGAGGACTTGTCTGGGTCCTCAACGGAACGAACGGAGCGGCGCTTCCGGGTTGGCCCCAGGCCACTTCGGGCCGGATCATCGGTAGCATCGTCACCGCCGACCTCACCGGGCTCGGCTACAACGACATCCTGGTCCCGACTACCAGCGGTCTGGTCATCTTCGACGGACGGAGCGCACAGGTGGTGGCCACCCTCGGTGCGGGCGCCGTCGCTCTCCAGAATGCACCGATGGTGTCCATCGACCCCAACGGAACCATCGGGATCACCATCGCCGGCTACAACGCCCAGAACGCCGGGACGATCCAGCACTACGAGGTGACCGGGTCGAACGGGCGGTCGTTGGGCAAGCGCTCTTGGCCGATGTTCCACCAGAATGCCCAGCTGACCGGAGCGTTGACCGTAGCGGCACCGGGCCACCTGAATGAGCCCATCGCCGGGATCGCCCGGACCGGTGACGCCAAGGGCTACTGGAACGTGGCCGTCGACGGAGGGATCTTCGCCTTCGGCGACGCGGCGTTCCACGGTTCGATGGGCGGTCAGCACCTCAACAGGCCGGTGGTGGGCATGGCGGCCACCCCCGACGGTAAGGGCTACTGGTTGGTGGCTTCCGACGGTGGCATCTTCGCCTTCGGCGACGCCGGCTTCCACGGTTCGACCGGCAACATCGCCCTCAACAGGCCGGTGGTGGGCATGGCGGCCACCCCCGACGG